>JALVBA010000244.1 GCA_027010905.1 Marinilabiliaceae bacterium | reverse complement strand
AAATTGAATTATTCAAAAAATGAATTACTTTTGCATCCGTAGATGATATTTAATTAATAATTTAAAATTTATGAAGAAAATAGGTTTACTACTGTTTTTTATTGGTATGGGAAGTTTGGCTGTTTTTGCATCTGATGGTGATGTGTCCATTGATACCGGATCTACTGCCTGGATGCTTACATCAACGGCCTTAGTATTGTTGATGATTCCTGGTCTGGCAATGTTCTATGGCGGACTGGTTCGCTCAAAGAATGTTTTGGGAACCATGATGCACAGTTTTGCAGCAATGGGGGTGATGAGTGTGTTATGGGTTGCTGTAAGTTACAGCATGAGTTTTGGCAGCAATGTTTTTGGAGGATGGTTTGGTTGGAATTCTGATTACTTTTTTCTTCAGGGTATTGATGAGTCGGTTTTGGATGGGGGAGTACCCGAATATGTCTTCTCAATGTTTCAGGGTAAATTTGCCATAATTACACCTGCCATAATTGCGGGAGCTTTTGCCGAAAGAGTGAAGTTCAGAGGATATCTCATATTTATTGCCTTGTGGGGATTGTTTGTTTACAACCCTTTGTGTCATTGGGTTTGGGCTGAAGATGGTTTTCTATTTAATCTGGGTGCTATGGGTGCCATTGATTTTGCAGGTGGTACTGTTGTTCATATCTCTGCCGGTGTTTCAGGTTTGGTAGCAGCTATCTTTCTCGGACGACGAAGAGGTTATCCTCATCGTCAGATGAAGCCAAATAATTTAGTTATGACAATGATGGGTGCAGGATTGTTATGGGTAGGATGGTTTGGTTTTAATGCCGGTAGTTCTGTCTCTAGTGGGTTAAGTACAGCTCAGGCTTTAACTGCTACACAAGCTGCCGCTGCTGCCGGAGCAATGACTTGGATTATTATCGAAGGTATACATCAGGGCAAGATGACAGCACTTGGTTTTGCTTCAGGAGTACTTGCCGGATTGGTTGCTGTAACACCGGCTGCCGGAGTAGTTAAACCTGCCGGAGCTATGGCTCTTGCTGCAATAGCTACAATTATCTGTTATATCATGCTTATCTATAAAGATAAACTTGGTTTCGACGACTCACTTGATGCTTTTGGAATTCATGGTATGGGTGGTATCGTTGGGGCTTTAGGATTGACATTCTTTATTCGTCAAAGCTGGATGGACGAGGCTGCTGTGGCTGCCGGAGGTACATGGACAGTTTGGCAGCAGTTTAGTGTTCAGCTTGCAGCTGTTGGAATTGCAATTGTTTATGCTATTGTAATTACTATAATTATACTGTATGCTGTTGAAAAGACTGTAGGACTGAAATCTACATCAGAAGAGGAGATGCAAGGTCTTGATCACTCATATCACGGAGAGAGAGGTTACGGAATGTTAACACCTAATTAGGAAGCTGAGCGATAGCGAAGTCCCGAGTATCGGGATAAAAAGTAAAAAGGCAAAAGTGAAAAGTCTGACTATAAAAATTAAAATTTACAGAGATGAAATTAATAACAGCTATAATAAGATCATATCAATTAGATCAGGTGCGGGAGGCATTGATTGCCGCCGACATAACCAGAATAACCGTAGGTAGAGTGTCGGGACATGGAGTTCAACAACGCGTTGAGATATACCGGGGTAAGAAGATTATTCCTGGTCTGATATCAAAAGTTAAGGTAGAAATTGCTGTAAATGACGAGTTTATTGATGTTACTATTGATGCAATAATTAATGCTGCACGTTCGCATAATGGACATGAGGGTGAAATTGGTGATGGCAAAATATTTGTTACTCCACTCGAAGAGTGTATTCGTATCCGGACAGGAGAGAGAGGATCGAGTGCAATTTGATTTTTTTATATCACTGACAATAATAAGGGAACTATTAAAAAGACCTTATGATGAGAATAACCATGGTGATGGATAATTTCAAAACACATTCGACTTCTGCTTTTTATGAGACTTTTGAACCTAAAGAAGCCAAGAGGTTATGGGATGATTTGAATTTGTATTTACGCCCAAACACGGAAGTTGGTTAAATATGGCATTGATAGAATTACACGTATTAACATGGGAGCCTGAATAGGCATATGTCAACTATTGAATAAGTAAAAGATGAAGTTAATGCTTGGCAGAATTACAGAAACAATATAGAGAGTATTATAAATTTGCAATTCACAACAAAAGAAATATTAACGAACTGCTAACGCTAGAATAATCATTGTTATATTTTTTATTAGATTTGTGGAGGAATTTAAAAGTTTGTGGATATAAGGAATATTACAAACTTTGGTTCGTTTTTTGAATATGAATGATTGTTAATTATAATTTATAAACCTAAAAATTAATGTTATGAAACTTAGAAAGATTATTGGAATAACAGCACTGACGCTAATTGTAGCTCTGGGGTTTGAAGGATGTAAATCGAAAGAGAAAGTGTCTGCAAAAAGTGCTGTAGGACAAATTATTGATGATATGCCCTGTACAAAAGAGGGACGTTCAGATAGGAAATTCTTTCGTGCATCAAGTATGGCTACAAGCACCGACATGCAACTATCTAAAGAGAAAGCTCTATTGTTGGCTAAACAACGACTGGTTACTCTTATTCAATCTACCACCAAATCTGTTACTGACAGGTATATTAGCGAAAGAGGTTTTAGTGATGTAAGTGAGGTCGAGAGTAAATTTGAGAATATAACTCGTGAAGTAGCTGACCAAACATTGAGTAATATTGTGGTAGCCTGCGAAAAATCAAGTGTTATGGATAATGGAAAGTACAACTCTTTTATCGCCATAGAGGTTGACCGTGATGATATTAAAAACGGTATGGACAGGAGAATGTCAAACGATAAAAAACTTCAGGTTGATTACGATAAGAAAAAGTTTGAAGAGATATTTGACCAGGAGATGGAGAAAATGAGAGAAGAGAGAGGGTATTGATATTGGGATGTGGAGATGTGAGGATGTGAGGATGTGAGGATGTGAGGATGTAGTAGGGATGTGAAATCCTTAATCAGCATTCTTCACCCCACAACGAGGTTGTGTGATTTGCGATAACCTAAACCATAGCCTTTAAATTAATTTAACCCCCGTTAGTGCTTTGTTGCCTGACGGGGGTTTTGATTTTTGGTGTTCCTTTGTGCCTTACTGCCTTAGTGGCCAAATAGCGGCTCTAGAGCAAAAATCTTCGAGCATGCTTGCACCTCGAAGATGCCGGCATTCGATTAGTTCGTAACTTCAAATAGATGTAACAGAATAAGGTTAATAAGGTTGGTCTCGTATGTAGAGGTAGTTTGTACTAAGGTTAAAAATTGAAGATAAGGTTTTGGTGTGATTACTATTTGCAAGAAAACCACCTTATTTATTACATTCTCGTCATTGAAGCGTCCTGAACTTCGCAGTCGCTCAATTCTTCGAATCCTCAATCCCTCAATTCTTCAAAAAAATATTTTCAAGTCACATATTGTATTGAATTAAATATTTCATATCTTTGCAGCCGCAATTTAAATAAATATATAATGTACTTAACAAAAGAGAAAAAGCAGGGGATCTTCGAGAAGTACGGGAAGTCTAAGACTGACACTGGGACAACTGAAGCCCAGATAGCATTGTTTTCTTACCGTATCTCTCATTTGACTGACCATTTAAAGTCAAACAGAAAAGATTATAGCACAGAGTACGCTCTGAAAAAACTGGTAGGTAAACGTCGTAGTTTACTCGATTACTTAAAGTCTAAAGACATAACCCGTTACAGAAGCATTATTGCTGAATTGGGTATGCGTAAGTAAAAAAACAGACTTTTAAGTTTACATAGAGGCAATTCATCAATGATGAGTTGCCTTTTTTGATTTAAAAATATTAGCCCCATTATGCCATTATCTGAGTATATTACATATCTTTGGGGGAATTTTAAAAAAGTTATAAGAAAAGAAGAATTATGATTAAAGCTATTGAAAAGGTAATCGACCTGGGTGATGGTCGCACAATTACCATTGAAACCGGTAAATTAGCCAAACAAGCTGATGGAGCCGTTGTTGTTAAAATGGGCAACACATTCCTGTTAGCCACTGTTGTTTCGGCTAACGATGCCAGAGAAGATGTGGATTTTATGCCACTATCGGTTGAGTACAAAGAGAAATTTGCTTCCGTTGGAAGGTTTCCCGGAGGATTTTTAAAGAGAGAGGCTCGCCCTTCAGATAATGAGATTTTGGTATCTCGTTTGGTCGACAGAGCACTGCGTCCTCTGTTTCCGGATGATTATCATGCCGAAACATTTGTGACTGTAAATCTTGTGTCTGCTGATGCTGAGATTATGCCTGATGCACTTGCCGGATTAGCTGCCTCTGCAGCGTTGGCTGTTTCAGATATTCCATTTGGCGGTCCTATATCAGAAATACGTGTAGCACGTGTTAATGGGGAGTATATACTACACCCTACAGTAACTGAGCTGGAAAGCGCTGACTTAGATGTTATTGTAGGTGCTACTTATGATAATATTTTGATGGTTGAAGGTGAGATGGATGAGGTTTCGGAAGCTGAGCTTCTTGAAGCTATGAAGATTGCTCACGATGCAATTAAGATACAGTGTAAAGCTCAGATGGAACTTGCCGAAATGGTTGGTGCTACTGTAAAACGTGAGTATAACCACGAAGAGAATGACGAAGAGTTAAAGCAGAAAATATGGGATGCTACTTACGATAAGGTGTTGGCTGTTGCCGGTGTCGGTAATCCTGATAAGCATGCACGTAAAGCTGCTTTTGATGCTATTCGTGATGAGTTTATCGAGAGTAACTACACTGAGGAAGATGAAGTTCCTACAGGACTTATTCATAAATATTACCACGATGTAGAGAAAGAGGCTGTTCGCCGTGCTATTCTGGATCAGGCTATTCGTCTTGATGGTCGTAAGACTGATGAGATTCGCCCTATCTGGAGTGAAGTGGGTTACCTTCCGGGACCTCACGGATCAAGTATCTTTACCCGTGGTGAGACTCAATCGTTAACTACTGTTACTTTAGGTACAAAGCTTGACGAGAAAAGGATTGATGAGGTTATGTTTCAGGGATCAAACAGATTTCTGTTGCACTATAACTTCCCCCCATTTTCAACCGGCGATGCTCGTCCGGTAAGAGGTCTTAGCCGTCGTGAGGTTGGTCATGGAAATCTTGCACTTCGTGCTCTTAAAGGAATGATTCCTGAAGAGTATCCTTATGTTGTAAGGGTTGTGTCTGATATTTTGGAGTCAAACGGTTCGTCGTCAATGGCAACAGTTTGTGCCGGTACACTTGCTCTTATGGATGCAGGAGTACAAATTAAAAAACCGGTTTCAGGTATTGCCATGGGACTTATTACAGATGCCAAGACAGGTCAGTTTGCTGTTCTTTCAGATATTTTGGGTGATGAAGATCATCTGGGTGACATGGACTTTAAAGTGACAGGAACAAAAGACGGTATTACTGCAACTCAGATGGATATCAAAGTTGACGGACTGTCGTATGAGATACTTGAGAAAGCATTGAATCAGGCAAAGGATGGCAGAATGCATATCCTGGGGAAGATACTTGAAACAATGAGTGAGCCTCGTAAAGACTTTAAAGACCATACTCCCCGGATTATCGCAATGAAGATTCCTAAGGATATGATTGGTTCAGTAATCGGACCGGGTGGTAAGATTATTCAGGAGATTCAGGCTTCAACAGGTGCTGTAATTACTATCGAAGAGGATGGAAACTGGGGTAAAGTTTCAATCTCAGCTTCAGATTTGGATTCAATAACTGCTGCTGAAAATAAGATTAAATCAATTGTTGCCGTTCCTGAAGTTGGTGAAATATACAAAGGTAAAGTAAAATCGATTGTTCCTTTTGGTGCATTTGTCGAGATTATTCCGGGTAAAGACGGATTGCTGCACATATCTGAAATAGAGTGGCGCAGACTCGATAAAGTTGAAGATGTACTTAAAGAGGGTGACGAAGTAGAGGTTAAACTGATTGAAGTTGATCAACGATCAGGCAAACTGAAACTTTCCAGAAAAGTGTTGCTTCCTCGTCCTGAGAGAAAATAGAGATAAGGAAATTGAATGTTAATAAAAATGGCTGCTTCGATATAAAGCAGCCATTTTTTTGTTTAATTGATATGTAAATACTACTTTTCATACATATTCATAAAAAATAAACGGAGTGTTATGAGGGATTAACACAGAGCCACTAAGGTACAGAGTTTTTATGGGCACACCTTTGGTGTGTGGTTATAAAATGCAAAATAGAAAAGCTTTGTGTCTCCGTGTTAATCAAACTATTGTCATGCCAGGTGTAATATGTTGTATTATATACCCATGTCACACCCTTAAATTCCCTAAAGGGAGCTCATGTGCGTAAGCATTTCCCCTTTAGGGGTTAAGGTGTGTGGGGAGGATGTCAGAATACGCCCGACATGACACTACCTAATTAACAAAGAGAGGAAAAACCAATTGCAATGATTGTAGATGATGTTTTTGATAAGATGAATAAGCAGCTCGAAGGTATTTCGAAGGGTGAGGTACGTGCTGCCAACCTTGAAGTTTTTCCCCGCTTGGTGGGGGCGCTGCATAGTCATGCCTCCTCATGTGCCCGGTGTGGTGAACTATACGAAAAAAGCAATTTGTATGTGGATGATATTGTTGCTGTTCTGAGGGGATCAAAAGAGAAACGTAAAGATTTTGAGGAGGCAGTGAATGAAGCATTAGCGCATCTGCATCATGAGCACAAGGCTCTGCCTAAAGGAAAAATTCTTTCTACATCAGTGATGGCAGGTATGCTAACCGGTTTGGGAGTAGCGGTTTTGGCAGGGTATATTATTAGTGGCGACTTGATGGGGTACGGAGCTTTAGGTTGGCTAATTGGTATGATTTCGGGGTGGACTGTTGGTAAAGTGCGCGAGCGAAATCTTAAAAAACAAAACAGACTCTACTAATTTAATTCCTCTTACTATGAGAAAATAATAGATGCTGAATACCTGAAAAAAATTCAGAATAGCTATTTTCGTTTTTTGAAAGAGCACCCCAATCTGCCTATTTTGGTTATTGACATCGGAAATTTGGATTTTGAAAATAGCAATGCAAATTTTATGAAGGTTGTTAAATTGATGGATTTTGACTTTCCCAAGGGACTAACATACCGATATTTGCTTTAAAATGAACAATAATATTTATAAAATGTTAATATT
>JALVBA010000243.1 GCA_027010905.1 Marinilabiliaceae bacterium | reverse complement strand
CTATGTATATTACAACTTATAAACAGATGTTGATCAGGTTTATTTCATGAATGACATCTTTTTGACTGAGTGTAGTTCACCGGCTGTTAAGGAATAGAAGTAAATACCGTTTTTCATATTTTTTTCAGCATTGAATCTTACAGAATATGTTCCCGGCGTTTGTTCTTTATTGACTAGTGTTGTGACCTCTTTCCCGAGTACATCATATATCTTAAGTTGAACTCTTACATTGGCGGTAGATATGGGGATAGTATATTGTATTGTTGTGCTAGAACAAAAAGGGTTAGGGTAATTCTGAGAGAGAAATATTTTGTTTTGTGTATCATGGTCGGTAATGGCAGAGGCTGTCTGTATTGAAACCCTGACAACTGTGAAGTCATTTTCATTTTCATCTTCCACTTCACTTGTACCACAAACAATGATCTTGTCGTCAGCTACAGTAATACCGTAAGCGGTGTCGTAAGAATAATCTGATCCTATGGGCTTAATAAAAATTCCATTACTGTCGAAATTCATATCAGGTGAGCCGTCGGTGTTGTATCGTATAATGAAAAAGTCATTCATGGTTTTGGATGAATAAGTATATCCGGTAACCAATATCTTATTATCAGGCTGTATGGCAATTCCAAATGCTTCATCGTCGTAATTACCTACTGATGTTTGAACTATCCCCTTCGTACCCCAGTCGGAGTCTAAAGAACCGTCGGAATTAAAGCGTACTACTCCTATTTTAGTGTAAGTATCGTCAGAATATGAGCAGGCAATTACTATTTTGTCATCTTGTTGGATTGCAACAGCCGCTGAATTTCCATTGATGCCTTTCCCGTTGATAAGAGTCATTGCTTTTCCGTCATTATCAAATGAAGTGTCAAGCGAGCCGTCTTTGTTGTAACGTACAACTGCAAGATTGTTTCTAGATGAGATTTTTGCAGAGCCGGCAACTATAATCTTATCATCTTTTTGTATTGCCATGCCCATTCCGTAATCCCGGTCATTGGCAATGTCAGTGGTAACTTTACCGTTGTTTTCGAAAGATTTGTCTATGTTACCAATAGTGTCATATCTAACAACAGCAAAGTCATACGTATTGCCTCCGTATGAATATCCAGATAGAATGATCTTTCCGTCTGATTGTAACGCAATGCTGTTACCTTTATCATTTGTCCCGATATTTGTGGTTACAATTCCACCCGTACCAAAGGTTTGGTCTAAAGAACCGTCTTCGTTATACCTTACCATTGCAAAATCATTGTTTGCAAATGTCCATCCTCCAACAACTATTTTATTGTTGGCCTGTACTGCTACACTTAATCCGTAATCAGTACCGTCGGCACCTTTTATGTCGGTAGTTGTAATTCCGTCAGCAGAGAAGGTGTTGTCAAAAGTGCCGTCGTCATTAATTCGTGCAACTGCAAAATCAAAAGTTCCATTTTTAACTTGTATTGTACCGGCAATAACAATCTTGCCGGAGGGTAGTACGGTAAGGCTGTAGGCAATATCTGATCTATTATAAAAATCTTTCGTAACTATACCGTCGTCTGAGAAAGTATTGTCTAGTAATACATTTTGCCCGTGAGTAATAGTAGCAGTAGATACTGTGAAAACAAAAACTAAAAGATAAAAACAGAGTTTCATTATTCTTGAATTTTATAGAGATAGCGAGCTTTAGAAGTAGAAAGTAATTACCCAAAATCATAGAGTGCTTGGGTAGTAAGTCAGGCAGAACAGATAATCGTTATTATCCTGGTGCTGTCAGGATCAATGTTATTATGAAACTACAAGTTACGCAAATTAAACAAAACGATCACATTTTTTTAATAAAAAACTGTTCCATTTTAAACTGGATTCAATATAAAAAGCTATAACATAAACATAAGGATAATAAAAAGTTCAAAATGAACCTGGTGTAAATATTATTTTTTCAGTATTGAAATATTACCTAAATCTTAAACATACAGGTTCACTGATATCTTTAGTAATATCGGAATAAGTCAATTTTCCTGTTTTTGTATCACGTTTAAAAACTGTTATGCTGTTTGAGTGCTGGTTGGCTACGAGCAGGTATTTCCCTGATGGGTCGATAGTGAAATTTCGTGGCCATGCAATCTCCTTTGTTACCCACTGTATCGGTGTTAGCGTTCCGTTACTAAAACCAAAAACGGCAATGCTGTTGTGACCCCTGTTTGATGAGTAAAGGAATTTGCCATCTTGCGAAAAATGAATGTCGGCGGAGTAACTCACTCCGGTAAAATCATCCGGCAGAGTCGTAAACATATCTCCTTTCACTGTAAAGCAACCATCCTTATCTTTTGTAAAAAGAGTAATTGTATTACTCAGCTCTCCCACAACGGCCATTGTTTTACCATCGGGGCTGAAGTCGAAATGACGGGGACCTGTTCCGGGAGCAAGAGGAATTCCCGTATAAAGATTGTACTCTCCACTCTCTTTTTTGAAGGCAAAAACCTTATCGGCTCCGAGGTCAGAACCGTAAATGAATTTACCTTCAGGGCCCGGTGCCAATGAGTGCGCATGTGGTGCTCCCTGTCTTGTTGAGTCAGCATTTGAGCCAACACCGGGTTTAAGTGTTTTTACTGATATGATATTTTTTGAATTATCCAATTTAGCAAAGGAGAAGTGTCCTGAGCCGTAGTTAGCCACAAAGAGGTATTTATCATTCTTGTCAGAGCTGATATAACATGCGCCACTACCTTCTGTTGGTATAGAACTTACAAAGGTTGGTGCAGTATTGTTTGGGTTGATTTTGAAAACTGATATTTTTGAATTATTTCTTTCCGAAATAGAATATAGATATTCTCCGTCTTGAGATAATGCCAGAAAACTTGGATTATTCATTTTTGCTGTAATACCTTGTTGTAGCAGTTTCCCTGTATTTGTATTGAAGCTATAGGTCATTATCCCTTCGCCTCCCTTGTTAGTGTATGTTCCCACAAAGAGAGTTTTGGTTGTATCCTCTTTTTTGCATGAGGTTGTTAGGAGTAGAATAGAAAGAAAAATTAGTGCGGCTCTTTTCATCGCTTGACTGTTTTACATTGAAAATGCAAGATAGTAACATTTTAAAGATAACCTTTACTTTTTTTCTTCGTAATTTAAGGTGCATAAGGTTTTTTCATTTACTTTTACTGATAACCAATTGTTAACCGGTTTTTCTATGCAGATACGATTTATATTAGGCTTAATTTTTCTTTTCTCATGCGGATTGTTATTTTCGCAGGAGTATAGTCAATACGAAAGTTTTGATTACTCTCCCTACTCCAGATACCTCTATAAACCGGGTACGAACTTCCATACTTCAGTAAGGAATTATCGTATGGATGAGATTGACAGAATCGTAAATGCCGACTCTGTTTTGTACGATGGTCTGAAAATCCCTGCCGGCAATCTCAATTTCTGGAGACGTATTGTTCACGACGACCTGTTTCGGTGGAAATCAGATGATATTAAAATATTGATTAATCCGCTATTTAATTTTGGTGGCGGCCATGAAACGAATGAAGGGAAAAGGACATATATCAATACCCGTGGTATTTTTGTAAAAGGTAATATTGGCAAATTTTTCTCCTTTTACACTGACTTTGTTGAGAATCAGGCAACTTTTCCAAACTATGTTGATGAGTTTGCCAACACGTATAACATTGTTCCGGGGCAGGGAAAACGAAAAGACTATGGTGATGGTGGTCACGACTATGCGCAGGCAACCGGCTATGTCTCTTTCAATATGGCAAAATATTTTAATCTGCAGCTGGGGTATGGGAAGAATTATATTGGTGATGGATATCGATCTCTGATAATGTCAGACGTTGCATCCAACTACCCCTATCTGAAGTTTACTTCCACATTCTGGAAAGTAAAATATATGTTTTTGTGGAATAAGATGCTTAACCTTGAGCGCGACGAATCTCTCGGTGACACTCGTTATCCGGTTAAGTACAGTACAAATCACTATTTCGACTGGAACATTGGGAAGAGGTTTAGTATGGGATTTTTTGTGAATGTGGTTTGGGCACAGCAGGATACGGTAGGTTATCGCGGGGTTGATTTTTCATATCTAATACCCGGTGTTTTTGTGAGGCCGGTAGAGTATGCTAACGGCTCACCCGACAATGTAACTATGGCTCTGAACCTAAAATATATTGTTGCCAAACAGCTAGCCGTGTATGGGCAGTTTGTTATGGGAGAGTTTAAGGCCGACGAGGTATTTTCAGGGGAGAAGTGGTGGGCCAATAAACATGGGTTTCAGATAGGTGCTAAAACCTTTGACCTGTTTAATGTGAAAAACCTTGACATACAGGCTGAGTATAATCAGGTGCGACCTTACACATATTCGCACTACACTTCTATTTATGCTTATGGTCATTACAACCAGCCTATGGCACACTTGCTGGGTGCAAATTTCAGAGAGGGAATATTTATTGCCCGATATCGTTATCACAGGCTAATGTTTAGGGCTCAAATGGTGAAGTCGATGTATGGAGATGATTACGGAGATGGTGTGAGTTGGGGTAAAAATGTGCTAATGCCCAATACCCTCAGACCATCTGATTATGGAATTTATATTGGACAGGGACTGAAAACAGATGTTGTCTACGGCGATATTAGTGCAAGCTTTTTGATTAATCCAAGAAATATGTGGAATATTGTTGCAGGAGTACAGCTTCGTAATCATAAGAACGAGAAACAAACACAGAACACTAACTATTTCTACTTTGGAGTACGCACCAGCTTGAAGAACCTCTATTACGATTTTTAGTTCACAACATTTTTGTAGTGTTCATATCTCTCGAGTATATCAATAACATAATGATACGGCTCTTCGCCTCTGCAGTAGCCATACTTCACAACAGGATCGTTATAGTATTTAGGCTTTGATTTATTTAAAAGATAAAAGTCAACATTGTCATCCCATACGGTAGGGTCTTTCCCATATTTTTCAGCCAGACGCATAGCATCCAGCACATGGCCTAAACCCACATTGTAGGATGCCAATACAAACTTTACCCGCTCGTTAGGATTACTTACTTTGTCAACCAACTGGTCATCCAGCCACTTTAGGAATTTAAGTCCTCCAACAATGTTTTCTGTTGGAGATGTTATTTTATTTACCCCAAAAGTTTTGGCAGTCTCGGGCATCAGCTGCATTAGCCCTACTGCACCTGCCCAGCTTTCGACACGTGGCGAGAATCTCGATTCCTGATATATCAGAGAGGCTACCAATCGCCAGTCCAGATCAAACTTTTTACTCTCTCTCTTTATCATCTGGTCGTAGATTGAGAACTGCCCCCCGTTAAGAGAATGAAAGTCGTTATCAACCAAGTGAGTCGACCTTTTGTATAAAAAGTATTTCTTGTAAATTAGTTTGTACCTGCTTGTTCGCTTGAAACTTATTAGCCATTTGTTTACTACATCCTGCAGACTTTGCGATTCGGGGCGCATAGCCCATGCTATCTTTTGTGGGAAACTGATAGGGGTTTCCACATCAATATTATCGTAGTAGTTTTTATTAACCCTCGCCAGATTTTCGTCGCAAACAGTATAGGGAATCTCACCACTAGCAACGAGTCCTATTAGCTGCTCCACCTCGTAATCAGGTATCTCAATAATATTAATGCTGTCACCTATCTCATTTGACAATGCTCTTAATCGCTCCGAATAGGATGAGTTCTCCTGAACGTAAATAGACTTACCTGCCAGGTCAAGCTGATTCCTGATTAGTTTATTAAAACCTATCTTGTTATTCTCTTTTTTAGCTCTGCGACTTTTAGTCTGCTTTCGCTGAACAAGAACCTGACGGGTAAAGCAGTGCGGTTCAGAAAAAGCAACTGAGTTAGCCCTGCTTCGGGTAAGTGTAAGATCCATAGCTAATAAATCCACTTTTCGGGCAAGTAAATCGTCAAAATTTTTCTTTACGTCATTCGAAACAGAGATATCAAGTTTAATACCCAAATAATTACTCAACTCCTGCAATAGTTCTAGCTGATAACCAATCGGGCGTCCTTTGTAGATGAAGTAGTCAACAGAATTGTATGCCGTAACAACCCTTAATTTCCCCATAGATTTTATCTCATTAAGGTCAATCCTTTCAGCTTCTGATACAGTTCTTTTCTCGGCATCCTCTTTCTGAACATTACATCCCCAAAGAAGTCCCAACAATAAAGCAAATATAAATTGAAAATATCTGTTCATACTTAACCGGCTCTATTTTTAAAATACATTAACCATTGAGTGTCTATTAATTGTTAAACGAGAAAGTTCTCGTTTAGTTATAAAAATTCCACGAAACGCCAAATTTTATACTTCGGGGATTAGCCGGATATCCGGTGGTATGAAAATAGTCGAACCCAGTAAAACCCTGATTTGCATGGTCTAACTTTACAAAGATACGAGCACGTTTCAGCTGAAAATTAAGAAACAGGTCGATAAACGGATAGTTGCCAACTTTTCTTACATTCTGAGTGTGAAACTGTCCAGTAGCAGGCATATATGTTGGGGTGTAGTATTTGGTGTGATATCTTAGGTCGAAACCAATCTGAAAGGTCAGCACTTTAAATAGCTTGTTCTCATAATAGTTTGAGCTGTATCCTGCAAAATCAGGTAGAGGAATCACCTCAGGCATACTTGTCATTTGGTAAACAAGCCTGTTTAGACTGTGGACTCTGGCCCATATAAAGTGTTTGCTTAACGATAGTTCAATAATTTGAATAAATCCGGACTCCTGATCAGGTAGAGCCTCATTATTCCAATAGATATGATCGGTAATTGACCTTAGCTCAGCACTTAGCTCTAGCCTGCGGGTTGGTATTCTTAGCCCTCCACGCACACGTAGTGTTTTTTGAGTTCTGAAATCGTTATCCCATTTAATATGATTTGAGAAGTATTTGTTCTGAAACAATTCAGGAGAGGTCAGATAGAATCCTCCTTCAGCAAATACTCCGGCAGTATCTTTCCTGCTGATTTTAAAACTGCTGTTGATTTTTCCTGTAAGCTCGGTGTCTCCTGCCCTATAGCCCTGAAAATAGAACTTAATTCCGGCATTCCACCAGAAATTCTTCCCAAGGTTTTTAAATATCTGACCTCCTAAAAAAGAGGTTACAAGTGTAGTGTCACTTCTTAGGTATTGAGGAGTAAACTCTCTATCATCGGGGTCGTAGTATGAAGCTGCTGGCATCCGATAGAGTTTGATAGAGTTTGAAATGAAAACACGAACACCAAACTTAAAGAGCGAGTTAGCCTCCTCATTAAATTTTAGTTGAAAAGTGTTTGTCAGCTCATTGTATCTTACTGAGTCACGAGTTTGAAGAGAGTCGATGTAGACATTGTTATAATAGGGTTTTTCAATATTAGGTGCCATGTACTGCTGAAGGTCATCTATTGAATACTCTCTTTTGTCGTGTTCGTATTGCAGAGTATAATATACAGTGCTAATTGGCAGGGTGGCAAGCTCTTCGGTAAGTGGCTCAGGAAGGGTAAGATTTGCCATTAAGGAGTCCTTGCTGCCCTCCATGATATTCAGCGTGTCATTAAAAGCCACAACCTCCTCCTCTTCTACAATGTCTGTATTTTTCTTTTTAATCTTTATCGATCCTAATCCAAGAGATTGATTAATGAAAACCCTAAAATTATTTATCTTGCTTCCTGCAGTTGTAAAGTTTACCGGGATATTTTCAGGCTGCTCAAAAGGATACTTATCGCCATGTATTACAAAGCCATCATTAAAAATTCCTCCATTTTCAGATTGCTTAGTGCTGTTAAGCAGTAAGGCAGTGTGTATTGCATACTTCTGTCCTGAATAGCTGGCAAATAGACTTATATTTCGATTATTTATGTTTTGAGCATTGTAAAATCCTGTTGTTGAGTATAGATTATATTTCAGACCTATATTAAAATCTTTATTGACATTTTGTGTGAATAGTACCCCAACCACCTCTTCCGACCTCCGTTTAGGGCCTCCAGACTGATATAATAAATTTGTGTAAGGTGTTCGGGTATTGTAAAACACTTTATCTTCAGGAGTGGGAAAGTAGTATGGCAGGGAGTTGTGAAAAATAAACTGATTTCTCCATTTCTGGTCACTGATAATTTGTGATTGATAGGGAGAACCCAGATTCCCGGTCTGAATGTAAGCGATGCTCTTATGGAAAATGGGGTTGTGTAACTGTACTCCTGTGGTAATAGTATCCACATCAACAGAGTCTGCAAAGGTGAAATCGTCGGTTAAAACCCAATTCTTAATCTCCTGTTTTATTACGGGTGCATCTTCCAGCTCTTCCGAAGATTGAGCTCCTCTTGAAGAGCTGCCTAATCCACCACCTCTACCTGTCATAGGATTTCGCCTCTCCGCAGGGTTGCGACCCTGAGCAAAAGTAATTGCAGGAAAAATAACAACGAGCATTAATAATAAAACTACTTTCTTCATTGGCTGCAAAAATAATAAACCTTGCTTAATATATTATTAAAAAAATAGTTTAGTTTTATCCAACTAAAATTATTAAGAGATGAAAAATCTTGCACTATTTTTTATTGTGGCACTTATTGCCAGCACAACTGTTGTAAAATCTCAAACTCAAAAGCCTGTAAAGTGGACTTTTGAGATAAAAGAGATAAATAGGTATGAAGTAAAAGTAATTGCTCATGCAACCATACAGGAGGGTTGGAAGATGTATGGGATTTCTGTTCCGGAAAACGGACCATTTCCTACGAATTTGGTTCTTGAATCGAATGATACATTTCGCCCCGTGAAGAGAACCATTGAGGATACCAAGCCTGTAGTTAAGCATGATGATGTGTTTGATATAGAAGTGCCCTATTTTAAGAAGAAAGCTACCATTAGCCATAATGTGAGAATATTAAAACGTCCGGCTACAATTAAGGGGTATGTTGAGTTTATGACTTGCAATGATGAGTCGTGCCTTCCTCCCGATGAGATTGAATTTAGTTTTGAGGTGAAGTGATGAAAATATACACAAAGACAGGAGATAAGGGTAAGACGAGCCTGATTGGAGGAACCAGAGTTGCCAAAAATGATGTCAGGCTCGAAGCTTATGGAACAGTGGATGAACTCAACAGCTATGTGGGGCTGTTACGTTCGTATATTCGGGAGGAAGATTTAAAGGAGATATTGATAGACATACAGAATCAGCTGTTTAAAATTGGTTCATATCTGGCTGTCGATATATCTGTTTCAAAAATGAGGTCAGATTTTAAACTCGATGAGGTTAGAATTGAGTTGTTAGAAAAGGAGATGGATAAACTTGAAGGGTCACTTGCACCGTTAAAGGGTTTTATACTACCGGGAGGGCATCAGGCAACAGGAGTCTGTCACGTAGCACGTACGGTTTGCAGAAGGGCTGAGCGAAGAGTAATAGATATTCGGGATGTGTATGAGATTGATAGTTGGGTCGTCAGGTATCTCAATCGGCTGTCTGACTTTCTTTTTGTGTTATCGCGTCACTTGACAAACTATTTTGGTGCTGATGAAATTCAATGGGATTCAAAGTTGTAATATTCATTTTTTTTTATAATTTCGCAAATAATTGAGATATTAAAAGTAAATAGGAATATTAAGTTAAATAATATGTATTGGACACTTGAATTAGCATCAAAGTTGGAAGATGCACCTTGGCCGGCTTCTAAGGACGAACTTATTGATTTCGCAATTCGTTCGGGTGCCCCTCTTGAAGTTATTGAAAACCTGCAGGATATTGAAGATGATGGTGAGATTTTTGAAAGTATTGAGGATATCTGGCCGGATTATCCCTCCAAAGAAGATTTCTTTTTTAATGAAGATGAATATTAATAAAAAAGGAACTTTTTAAAGTTCCTTTTTTATTTTTTATCTTTCGTGGGTGCTACCGTATTTATATCTTCTATCTGAAATCCCTCGTAAATATTTGTTACCTCTTCATTCTTTGGCAGTTCATTCTTAATATAAATATCCATTTTGTTTTTAGGCCTGTAATCTTCAAGCCATCTGAACCCTGTTAACGACGACTCCTTTTCGGTAAGAAAGATTGGAGGTTTAAGTGTTCCATTGGGAGATTTTCGCATTATTATATCATCAATTTTCCCATGGTCGAGGTGTATTGTCATATCACTACTTTCGGCTTTGTTAGCCCCTATAACAAGGCCGTTATCCCGTGGGTAATATATTGTTTGTGCATTCCCTTCCACATCAATCTTGTAAAGGCTATTATCCTTTATGTAGCCAACCATATCTTTACCCTTTAGCTGATTAAAAAAGAGTGTATCGTCAGGAGCAATGATGAAGGCTCCGTTCTCCAACTTAGCTTTGTAGATGGTTTGGTCGCGTGAATATAGCTTTATGACCTGTGCAGTCATCTGGTTTCCCATAGCCCACAAAACAGGCTCTTTGTAAAAAATATTTATCGAGACTCTGAAATCATAAACCATAGAGTCGCAACGGCCTTGCATATCGTGCCTGAAAAATTTAACATGGTGGTAAGCCCTTAATAGTTTATTATCGGTATTGGTAATAGTATCCTCTACCGGGTCTATCCGCAGAGTGTCGGCATGAAGGAATAGCGTATCTCCGTGATAAACCTGTAGAAGAGTAGCCTTTTTTATGGCGAAAGCCTTTTTTGTAAGTTCATTATAGTAGCCGTAATCCCCTTTAATGGTTATGTTGTTGGCGGTGTCTATCAGCTCCATATTGCCAAACACTTCACCAAAGCCGCTTTTGCGGTCATAGTATATTGTGTCCCCTTTTAGTAGTGTGTTCTCACCCTCTATATAGCTGTTCTTACGAAGATTAGAGATGTCGTTTGAAGTGTCATAGTACCCATCCTCCGAATATATCAAATTATCTTCGCCAACGATGAAGGTGGGGCCAAGAATCTTTGTCACTTTAGATGTTGTGTTATACATTAGAGTATCAGAGAAGATTGTATATCTTTTATTCTCCGCAACCACCGAATCTTTAAAGAAAACTTCGTTGTTATTCGAGTAAAAATATCCCAGCTTACTGGTCAATACATTTCCACCATCAACAATTTTCCCACCGTCATAATAGTATGCGAAATCCTTATTACGGTCATAGTCGAGAAAATCGGTTGTAAGAACCATCTCCTTTTTTGTCAGTCTCACATTCCTACGTATCTTAACTAATCCAATGTTTCCCTCATAATCAAGGAAATCTCCATAGAGGTGAATAGAATCATTCTGGATGATATGAATATTATTGTAGGCTTCTACTCTGTTTGAGTCGTTGTATTGATATGCACTATCGCAGTACATGATAATATTGCCATGGGTAATCACTACATTTCCCAAAATCAGCTGCACATTGTCACCCATTGAAGCATCATGAATCAATTGATTTCCGGTAACCAGAATCTTCTTTACCTTTTCGGGGCTGTTCTGTCCGAATGCTGGGTGAGTTGCAAATATAACAAAGAGAAAAAAGATTTGTAATATTCTCATGTTCCTGTTTAGCGATTTGTGCTTGCAAAAATGGTAAATATAAACTTAAAAATATCAGATGTTATCTTAATTTTTCAGAGATTAACTCAATACCTGCCTTGTCAACACGGTTTAAAGAGGTGTTTTGAGCTTTATTAAGAAGTTCATAGATAAGGACTAAGGGGAATTTATTTGAATTTGCAGTATCTTTTTGAATTATGTAATTAAGTCTAACTCCGGACTCTACAATCTCCTGGTCTTTATCAGAGTACTTAACAACACACAGGTAATCTTCGGGAATCATTTTCACAACTCTTATCCCGTCTCTGCAGCGAACAAAAAAGCCTTTCTCCGCACCTGTTGTTTTATGACTACTGTAGTACTTCAGCTCAGGTACATTCTCCATCTCCAGAAAGAAGGACTGGCTTAACTCATGTTCGAAAACAGGGTATATGCCACCGTTACTGCTTGCCTTGAAAATAATTGAGTTATTGGTTGATTTCGGATCTATCCAGATGTCGGCACTATCCAGATTTGAAGTGGGTTTATTATTTATAAAATCAAATCCCCAAATCTCAATAGGTTGATTTTTCTCTTTTACTTCCTGAGAGATGTCTTTTTTAATTCTGATGTAAGGAGTGCTCTCTGTTAGGTCGTATCCCGAAAGTATAGATAGAGAGAGATCTGTTTTTCCGGGCTCTTTCACTAAAAACAGAGTATCCGCAAATCCTTTTCTTGCCAGAAGCTTGTCTTCGTAATTCAGGTATCCTGAACGTGAGACTTTCACCTTTAGCATATAACCTTTATCAAAGGAGAGGGAGACAGCACCATTTTGGTTACTTTGCATTTTTTTATGTTCGGCAAGAGATTTGTCAATATTATTCTGATAGATACATGTAATGTCGAAATATGCACCATTCACTACCTGTTTTGTATCAGCATCAGCAATTACCGTATTGACAGAGAGGTTATAGACCTCTTTTGAGCATGAAAACAAAAGACTGATTACTACTAATACACTCAAAGTTAAATATACTCGAAATATGTATTTAGAATAGTTCAAGAGTATTGTTATTTTACCCAACCATTATATTCAAAATCACAATTTAACCATTTTTCATCAATTGTTATGTATGTTGTTCTCTGTTTTTCTTTAATCCATGAATTAATTACATTTTCCCGTTTCTTCGTTTCAAGCATTCCTTTTAGTAACTGGTAGTCGTTACGCAGGCTGGCGCGGTGTGGAGCCGATTTATCCTTCAGCAAAACAATTCTGTAAGTCTCTTTTCCTTTTCGCTCATCAATCATCTTAAATGGTTGTGATATGTCGCCAACATTAAAGCCCTGAATTGCTTTGTTCATTTGAGGAGGGATATCGCCTATCTCGAACTTGCCATTACCGGTATTTGGATTAACCAGAACTCCACCATTAGCACGGGTGTCTTTATCCATAGAAAAACGTAGTGCAGCCTCTTCAAATGACAATTTATCTTCAGTAATGAATGTCTTTATTGAATCAAGCCTGTTTAATGCATCTTTTCGAGCACCATCCGAGATCTTTGGTTTTAACAGGATATGACGTACATTAATACGGTCTCCTTTACGGTCGATTAGTTGAATTATATGATAACCATATTCGGTCTCTACAATTTTAGATACTTTATTTTTATCGGTAAGGTTAAAGGCAACAGCAGCAAATTCAGGGATAAGCTGGCTTGGTGTCATCCATCCCAGGTCACCACCACGGGTTGCAGAGCCAGGGTCTTCGGAGTAGAGAACTGCTATTGTTGCAAAGTCACGCCCCTCATTAATCTCCTTCTGAAACCCTCTCAGCTGTTTTTTTACCCTGTCTATCTCCTCTTGTTCAACCCGTGGGAATATTAATATCTGATTTAGCTCGTACAGGGTTGGTACCATGGGTAAACTATCCTGAGGAAGTTTCCTGAAGTAGGTACGTATCTCAGAAGGAGTAATAGTGATATCTTTTGTTATCTCTCCCTTCATTCTCTGAGCCAGCATCTGTTTTCTTACAGTCTCCATCATCTCAATTTTAAACTGAAGAATAGATTTGTTAAAATACTCCTCCAGCTTATCTTTATCCCCAATCTGTTGGATGATGTAGTTCATACGGGCATCTACCTGATTTACCACCTCATTCTGACTAATCTCTACACTATCTAAGTCGGCCTGATTAAGCATTAAACTTTGAATGAGAGCTTGCTCAAAAAGGTGACATTTTATATCTCCCGAGTAGGTTGTTCCTTCACTTAATGCCTGTTGATACTGATGTTCTATCTCAGATTTTAAAATTGCATTATCACCAACAACAGCAATTACCTCATCTATAATGTTATCTTGTGAGTAGACAGAAAGGGAGAGTATAATAGATAACCCAAGTAAATATAGTTTTCGCATATTAAGATATTTCAAGGTATTAATTCATTCCATGTATTAAAACATGCAAATATAAAAAAAAGGTTCAGCTTTATTGTAGCTTAACAAGAGAGAAAGACTAATAAAACTTAATTATCTTTCGTTTCAATCCCTCATTATACAAATCAGATTCAAGCTTATTGATAAAGTCGAGGCGTTTTTTGTTGAGAAGTATTGCTTTTATCCGATCCTCGACGTATTCAATAGGCGCAGTCTCTTTAGCTAATTTGAACTCTTTTACATTTATGTAATAGTAGTTTAGTGAATCGGAGGTTTCGTAAAAATGGTTGTATTTCAGAAATCTGTCGGGGCGTGAGATAGGCCGTGGCAGCATTAGGTTTATCTCACTAAATGGCTTCCACTTCTCAAGTGAGATATCATATTTTTTTGCATTCTGATAGCAGTACGTCTCCAGCTTAATCAGGTGTTCTGGGTCATCACTTCGGTACCATTTTCGCAAATCACGCAGGCTTGGTGCTGTTCTCGGAACAATAACAAAGATGCTTTTAACAATATCTTCATTCAAAATGAAATTGTCTGTCATCCTATCGTAATATTCTTTTATTTCTGACTTAGTGATTAGAGGAGAGTACTTCTGAAGAAGCATCTTTTGCTGATACTGATGAACAAGTAGTGAGCGGCGATACTCTTCAAGCAACTTGCTAACATCTTTCTCTTCAGGGGTAAGGTTTAATACAGCCTTTCTGAGCATCAACTCAGACCTAATCCACCGGTTCAGATAGTCCTGTGCAAATACTGTACTGTCGTTTTTGGGCATATTGTCAGGTATAACGTCGTACAGCTCTTTTCTGCTCAGTATCTTATCTCCCACTTCAACTACGGGTTTATCCAGAGGGCTCTCTGTATTGTTGCTACATCCCCATAGAGTGATGAATGACAAAAGAAGAAACGACATTAATAATCTATGCATAACTACTTTTAATAGGAATTTAGTGCTTCGACTTTTTTAAAACTGAGGCATTCACCACAGGGTTGTATTTCTCTTGAAGTTTATCAATCCACTCCTTTTCAACAGCTGACTGATAATCGGCAATAATAAGCCCTTTAACATCCTCAAACTCCTGAGATATTTTATCGGTGAAGTTGCCAAAAAGGCAGATTTTTGAGAATTTTTTTGGATAGTTAACTTTATGCTCCGGCTTAACACTCCATAAAGCTGCATCATAAAGTGGATCTTCCCCCTTAACATACTCACCTGTTTTGTAGACAAAACTATTGCCTAAGATGGTTTTTAAAGAGTCTGTATCCTGAGTTGTTATGGAGTCTTTAACAAGCTCTTTTATTTGCTTTAATGTCTTTTTGTTTTTACAGAAAAATATAGTTCCGTTAAATTTCTTGGGTGTAAAATAGTTCTCTCTGTTCTCTTCAAAAAACTTCTGCAACCCGAGAGAGTCATTTGAAGCCTTGTTCCAAATCTCCTTTTGGCTTATGTCAAAAATCAGTAGTCCGTCGTAATACTCATTCATCAGATATCTAAATTCCGGATATTTCTCCTCAAGATGTGTCTTCTCGTAGTTAATCAGCTTGTCGCTGAAAAAGTCGTTTAACTTACTTTCCAAAACAAGAGGAGATGCGCCTGCCTTAAATGTGCGATCTTTTTTCAGATACTCGCTAAAATCAGCTAAAAGAAGCGAGGTGTCGGCAATAGTGCAGAGAGCGTTGTTGTAACCACCCAGTTTGCTGTAAAAGTCTGAGTTGGTTATGCCGGAAGTGGAGTAGGTGTTTTTCATAAATTCAACAGTGGTACTGTCTATTTTAAAATTATTCTCTCTCTTAAGCCTTTTAATTGTGGCTGTTTTCCCCGACAGGGCACGCTCACTATTTGATATTCTGTTTGCAATTTCCTCTTTTACCTCTTCGTAGGGCTTTATGTCTCTTCTGTCTATCCGGCGGATGATATGCCATCCCACCCGTGTCCTTACAGGTTTTGAGTACTCTCCATTATTAGGTATTGCGAAAGCGGCATCAGCAAACTCTGGAATCATTCGTCCTGTGCTAAACCAGTTCAACTCACCACCCTTTTTAGCGGTGTTTCTGTCGTCAGAATACTTTTTTGCAAGTTGACTAAAGTCTCCACCATCCTGCAAAAGTTGGTAGATAGAGTCTATATCGTTTTTCAATTTCTCCTGAGCATCAGGAAGAGCGTCGTGGGAAACCAAAAGCATTATGTGAGCCACCTTAATCTCTCCCCTAGTCGGCCTCTTATCATAAACCTTAGCGATGTGGTATCCGAAAGATGTTCTTACTACAGGCGAAATCTCACCCACCGGCGTGTTATATGCTGCTGTTTCGAATGGGTATACTGTTTGAAAAACAGTAATAAATCCTAATCTTCCCTTATTTGACTTTGCCGAAGGGTCTTCAGAGTTCTCCACTGCCATAGCTTCAAAATCAGCCCCGTTAATAATTTTCTCTCTAATCTCACTGATTTTCTTATATGCTTTAAGGGTGTCTTCGGGGAAGGGGTTTTTCTGAAGACGTATAAGTATGTGTGAAACATCCACATCAGTTAACATCCGCTGATAGGCCTCTTTTGCAATCTTCTCGGTTGCTTTTTTGTCCATTAGGTATGGTTTAGACAATTCATCGCGGTAGTATGTCAGCTCCTTTTTGAAATTGGGGAGAGTGTCTAATCCTTGAGCTCTAGCCTCAGTAACTTTCAGTTTGTAGTCGACAAAAAGATTAAGATACTCCTTTTTTGAGACTGGCTCTTTTGATATAGAGTTATTTTTATCGAAGATGTAGTTAAACTCGTCAAGAGTGCATGTTTTGCCATCAATCTCTAACAGTGGAGTGTCTGTGTGTTGTGCTTCCGAGGTAAAGACTATACTTACAAAAAATGTAATTAATACTCCTTTAATAATACTAATGTAATTCATATTTATTGGTTTTTATTTTACTACTTATGTAAATTATATTTTAGTAACGCAGAAATCTCTTTCTGATTATTGGACTGACGAAATAATACAAAAAAGATGAGATTCAAAAATTTCTTCCCTTTTATTACATGTAAAATATCATTGACACCTGCTATCTTGAGTAGTTAGGTGCTTCACGCGTGATCGTAATATCGTGGGGGTGACTCTCCGACATTCCGGCATTTGTTATTTTAGTGAATTGTGCTTTCTGCAAATCCTTAATTGAGGCTGACCCGCAGTAACCCATACCTGAGCGCAAACCACCAATAATCTGGTGCATTACCTCTAATAGAGAGCCTTTGAACGGAACCCTTCCAGAAATACCTTCGGGAACAAGTTTCTCAACATTATCCTCTACATCCTGAAAGTAACGGTCTTTTGAGCCGTGTTGCATTGCTTCAAGCGAACCCATTCCTCGATAGGACTTGAATTTTCGTCCGTTATAGATAATTGTATCACCCGGTGATTCGTCTACTCCGGCAAAAAGAGAGCCGGCCATAATGGAATCGGCTCCGGCAGCAATTGCTTTTACAATATCGCCTGAGTATCTGATTCCTCCGTCTGCAATTACGGGAACTCCTGTTCCTTTTAGAGCACTTGCCACCTCATAAATTGCAGACAGTTGAGGTACACCAACACCTGCTACAACCCGTGTAGTACATATTGAACCTGGCCCAATGCCAACCTTAACGGCATCGGCACCTGCCTCTACTAATGCTAAAGCAGCTTCAGCAGTTGCAATGTTACCAACAATAATATTTATGTGAGGATACTGTTGTTTTGTTTTTCTTAAAGTTTCGATAACTCCTTTTGAGTGGCCGTGAGCCGTGTCGATAACTATTGCATCAACATTTGCCTCTATCAGAGCTTCGATACGCTCAAAAGTGTTGAAAGTAACACCCACTCCGGCAGCTACACGTAAACGACCTTTGGCATCTTTACATGAGAAAGGTTTGTCTTTAGCTTTAGTTATATCTTTATATGTAATCAGGCCAATCAGTTTATTGTCTTTGTCAACAACAGGTAGTTTCTCAATCTTGTGCTTTTGAAGAATCTCAGCTGCACTTTCAAGGTCAGTCTTCTGGTCGGTAGTAATAAGATTGTCAGAGGTCATCACTTCATCAATCGACCTCTCCATGTTGAGCTCAAACCTAAGGTCACGGTTTGTAACAATTCCCACAAGAAAACCGGCATCGTTTACAACAGGTATTCCTCCAATCTTATACTCCTTCATCAAGCCGAGAGCAGCTCCTACTTTGCTCCCCCTTTTAATTGTTATAGGGTCGTAAATCATACCGTTCTCTGCACGCTTAACAATCTCAACCTGCTTAGCCTGATTCTCAATTGTCATGTTTTTGTGAATTACCCCAATACCACCTTCGCGGGCAATTGCAATAGCCATTCGGGCTTCCGTAACTGTGTCCATCGCCGCTGAGGCAATGGGGGTGTTTAACTCTATGTCTCTTGAAAATTTGGTGTTCAACCTTACCTCGCGCGGTAATACTTCCGAGTATGCCGGAATAAGCAATACGTCGTCGAATGTTAAACCGTCAGAGACTATCTTATCTTCAATAAATGCCATGGAATCAATGTTTTGAGATTACACTTAAAGTTTAGCCTTTAAAATTTTGGCAAAGTTACAAAAAATCAAATTGCTTTTTGTTATTTAGAAAGAAATCAGCAGTTTTATTTTCAACTCTCCAAGAGATTTAAACTTTTGGAGAGTTGAGTTGAAATTAATAAAATGATTTTAATAAATCATTTTTGTATTTTTACAACATGGACAGTTATCATGAAATACTTAAGCATTACTGGGGCTATGACGAATTTAGGCCTCTTCAGCATGATATTATCCGCTCTATTAGTGAAGGAAAAGATACTTTAGGTTTAATGCCTACAGGTGGAGGAAAGTCCATAACCTTTCAGGTTTCGGCTTTAGCAAAAGATGGCATCTGCCTGGTTGTAACTCCGCTGATATCATTAATGAATGACCAGGTAAAGAATTTGCGGGAGAAGGGGATTAAGGCATTAGCTGTTCATTCGGGGTTGACACGAAAAGAGATTGAGATTACATTGGATAACTGCATAAATGGGGGATTCAAATTCCTCTATCTCTCACCCGAGCGATTAGGCAGTGAATTGTTTCGCAAGAAACTTGAGCAGATGGATGTCAATATTCTGGCGGTAGACGAGGCGCACTGCATCTCGCAGTGGGGATATGATTTCAGACCATCATACAAAAAAATAGCTGAGATAAGGGAGCTTTTTCCGGATGTGCCGGTATTAGCTCTTACTGCCACAGCAACCACAGAGGTGGTAGAAGATATTCAGGAACAATTGAAATTCAAAAGAAAAAATCTGTTCCAGAAAAGTTTCTACAGGTCTAATCTGGCCTACGTGGTGAGGGAGTCGGAAGATAAGGAGGGTATGCTTCTGAAGATTCTCAACACAATAAACGGTAGTGGAATTGTGTACGTTCGCAATCGTAAAAAGACAAAAGAGTATGCAGCTCTACTTGTGGAGAATGGTATAAGTGCATCATATTTTCATGCCGGATTGAAATCTGAAGTGAAAAATGAGAGGCAGCACTACTGGTCGACAGGGCGAATAAGAATTATGGTTTCAACCAACGCCTTTGGAATGGGCATTGATAAATCCGATGTTCGTGTGGTTGTACACATGACCTCACCTGATTCAATCGAAGCATATTTTCAGGAGGCGGGACGTGCCGGTAGGGATGGGAAGAAGGCTTATGCTGTTTTGCTATGGTCGAACAACGACAGGGTATCTCTTAACAGGATGGCAAGAAACTCATTTCCCGAACCTGATACTATTAAAAGGATTTATGATGCATTGGGGAATTTCTTTCAGATTGCGGCAGGGCATGGAAATGGAGCCACCTTCGATTTTAATCTTGGTAAGTTTTGCAGCATATTTAAGTTTAGTATCCTTGCAGCCTACAACAGTCTGAAAATACTACATCTTGCCGGATACATCAACTTTACCGAAGAATTACAGCTTCCGTCAAGGGTTCACATTATTACCAACAGGGAGGAGCTGTACAAGGTGCAGGTAGCAAATATTGAGCTAGACAACTTTATTAAATTGCTGTTGAGGTCGTACACCGGACTGTTTACTCAGTATGTTGCCATTGATGAGGGATTGCTTGCTGATAGACTCCGGCTTTCACGCAACGAGGTTTATTCGTACCTTAAGCGTCTGGCTCAGATGAGTATGATTAGTTACAATCCACAAAAGAAAACACCATTAGTTACCTATACTTCCGATAGACTTGAAACCAGATACATCGAGTTAAAGAGGGAGGTTTATACCGACAGAAAGGCTAGGTTGGATAGTCGTATAGATGCAATGGTCGACTATGCCACTACCGGATATGTTTGTCGTAGCAAGCAACTACTTAGCTATTTTGGTGAAACATCATCACAAAACTGTGGAGTGTGTGATGTCTGCCTCGAAAGAAGAAAGCTGGGTGTTGACGATGATAATTTTGAAAAGATTAAAAACGATATTGAAGGAGTATTGAAAGATGGTGCTATCACATACGATCAGCTCTATTCCCGAATTAAAAGTAGCAGAGAAAAACTCGATAAAGTGATTCGTTGGTTAGAGGACTTTGATGTTATCAGTGAGAATGAGAAGGGACTTCTGGAGTGGCAGTAAGGGCTATAATACAAAAAACACCGGACTATTGCCCGGTGTTTTACTATACTGTTACTCTGTTTTTAGAAAGAGAAGCTGGCGCCAATTAATATCATATCGGTAGTCATGTCGTAAGCAACTTCGCTTCCAGGGATTGCACCATAGGGGTTGTCGGCAGATATCATCATAGGGTTAAGTATTTTGCCGGATGTTTTTCCTGAGCTCATTCCATGATGATATGTTGCATTCAGAACAATTCTTTCACTAAGATTAAAGCCTACTCCCAGCTGAACAGCATTCTCAATAATTGCAGTTGCCGAAACAGAGTGCATTGCAAGTTCAGAGTCAATAGGATTACTGCTATATGTGTAACCTAATCTTATCGGAAGCATTTCAATCAGTTTAATCTGTACACCGGCAGAGATAATATTCATATCCTCCCAGCCAAACCCGGCAACCGCTCCTGTTGGATGGCCGTTGTCGCCATAAGCCCATCCTTTAGTTTCAAAGCCTTCGGTGCTTGAATAAAAAACTCTTCTGTAGTCTAGAGCAATATCCAATAGATCGGTTGAATAACCTGCCCCTACAGATATAATTGAAGGGAAGTTCATTGTGAATTTGTTTTCAGGAGCATCCGAACCGTTTAAAAAGGTGTTGTTAAATGCGAACTCACCAAAACTCTGTTCTGTTTTGTATGATATGCCGGCCTTTAATCCTTTGTCGGAACCATAGTATAGGCCAACTTGTCCGCCAAAGCCAGTTGCTGAGGCGTTATCAGAGTTTGGATAGCCCATAGTCATACTTGGAGATGACAGAGGGTTGGGGTGTACCTCAAGAGCAGAGTAGTTAAATGTAGGTTCGATACCAATTGAGAGTTTCTCAGTAATGGCAAAAGCATAGGTTACGCCAATCTGTAGTAGCATGTATGAAGACTCTACATGTCCAAATCCATGCATATTTTGAGGGAAGTTGATTGGATTAGTTCCGCTTTGGGGGAAGTCAACGCCAAAACCGCTAACGCCAAAAACAGAGACTCCGAAAGTGTGTCTGCTATTCTTTTTGCCAAACACAACAGCCATTGAAGGGAGTACCGATGGTCCGAGTTCACTTTCAGTACTTCCGCTCATTGACCCGGTTTGTGTAGGAACAGTTGAATAGAGAGTGGGTGAGGAGAACATCATTCCGGCATCCAGTGTGATTATTGTCTTGTCGAATTTGGAGATTGCGGCTGAGTTCCACTGCAAAGCACCATTAATATCTAATGCCTGACCGGTGGAGGCACCGCCCATTGACATATTAAATGCTCCTATACCCTGCATTAAGTGACCTGTTTGGGAAAATCCCATGAAACCAATCATGGTTAGTGTAATGATTAGAAATGTTTTTTTCATTTTGTTATAATTTAAGTTAGTAAACTGTATTATTTGAAAAGGTTTTGCGTTCATCTATAATTTATAATCAATGCTCATATAT
>JALVBA010000242.1 GCA_027010905.1 Marinilabiliaceae bacterium | reverse complement strand
CTTACTACATAATCCAAACATTTTTCCACCACTGTAGTTGGATATGAAATGCAAGAAATGGATTTCTTACCTTGAAACCGAGTTTATGCATAATTCAGGCTAAAGAGGGGAGTTACATTTCATGTTTTATACGAGAATCTGTTTCTTATCTTACTGAGCTTACTTTAATCGTCCATGCATATTTTACAGGAGGATTGTTTTTTAGATCGTCAGGGATTGTAACAACAAAACCTTCGCCATCACTTTTCCACTTCAGTTTTTTTGATGTGCCCAGAAGTGTAACCTTAGCTCTTTTAGCCGGTTGGTGTGATGTGATTTTAATCTCTGCCGGCATTGTATCTTCGTCCTCTTTAGCCAAATAGATGAAATATACAGTGCCGTCGGCCTGCTTTGTCATGCAGATATTGCTCTCCTTGTATGGAGCGATAGGTTTACTGTTGTATATTGCTTCACTGTTAATCTTCATCCAGTCGCCATAAACCTTAAGCAGATCGTAGGCTCCTTGTTGCCATTTTCCGTCAGGTCCGGGAGCAATGTTAAGGAGCAGGTTTCCACCTTTAGCAACCACATCAACCAAAGTATGAATAGCTTCAGTACCACTCATATATTTTGCATCGGGAGTGTACGACCAGCCACCGCCAGCAATAATACACGATTCCCAAGGGTAGGGGAGAGTTTTATCGGGCACATGGTTTTCAGGAGTAAGGTAGTTTTGGTTAATGCCGTGAACAGCTCTGTCAACAACAATTAGTCCCGGCTGCTTCTCTCTCATCTTCTTCACAATCTCATTCATGCGGATATCCTGATTAACAATTTTTTGTTTAAGGAAACCACTTTTCGACTCTTTCACCTGCTTGTCGTACCAGCTGGTAATAGAACTTTTCGACTCTTTAGCAACCCAGCCACCATCGAGCCAGATAATATCCATGTGGCCGTAGTCGGTCATCAGCTCCAGCATCTGATTATGGGTAAACTCAACATATTTCTCCCATTTCTCAGGATACTTTTCAGGGTCGTAGTTTACATTCCTGTCAAGAGGAGGGAAGTATGGATCCCAATAGGTTGGAATGTGCCAGTCGGGTTTTGAGAAGTATGCACCTGTCCATAAGCCCTGATCTCTGAATGCATCAAAAATCTCTTTGGCAATATTGGCTCTAGGGTTTGTGTGGAACGGACACTTCTCTGAAGTTATTTTATAATCGGTGTATTTACTGTCGAACATGCAGAAGCCGTCGTGATGCTTTGTTGTGAATACAACATATTTCATCCCCGCATATTTAGCAGCTTCAGCCCACTTTATAGGATCAAAATCTACAGGATTAAAAGTTGTCTGCAGGTTCTCGTACTCCTTTTTGTACTCAAAATAGTTATCGGGGGTACTACTTTTCTTATGTTTACACCAGCCGTAATCCTCGGGGCATAACGACCATGATTCAACAATTCCCCACTGGCTGTACGTTCCCCAGTGCATTAACAATCCGAATTTAATATCTTGCCACTGTTGTAATTTCTGCAGCACTAAAGGGTCACTCTCCGGCACATAACGTTCATCTTCATAAATAGCTTGTCCGTTTGCCATGCTGAATGCTGTGGCAAAAATAATCAGGAAAAATATTTTTTTCATGTTATACTATTTTAAAGATTATTAGCTGTCAGCTATTTTGAAACGAGCCAATCTTTGGCTACATTAATATTATCAAACGAACGTATCTCGCGTCCGGTAAGTTTCATTAAACCGTTATAAACGATTCGGAGCAGACCTGACATGCCAATAACAGAGCTTGCTTTTATATGTGGTTTGTTCCCTGAAATAAAGTCAATAAACAAGCTTTTGATTTCAGAATTAAAATGCATTCCATCCAGATTTGTCAGTGTTAAAACCGATTTGTCAGGCTGACTTCTAATATATTCGATACTTTTAGAAATAATATGCTTTATCTCGTTAAAATCTCTTAATCCTGCGAAATCCATGTAGTAGATTGGCTTTCCA
>JALVBA010000241.1 GCA_027010905.1 Marinilabiliaceae bacterium | reverse complement strand
ATTACAAGAGTGATGGTATGACTTTTTTCTTTTACATATTCAAAGAAATCTTTGTGTGTTAGTTTGTAATTGAATGACTATCTTTGCGGCCGCTTTCGGGAGAGCTGTTATTTTAACAGAAGTAAGAGGATGGCAGGTATTAAATAGATGGGTGGTTATAATAGTACATCTCCATTAAAAAAAACAGAGAATAGATGATAAAAATGATTAAGGAGTTTAAGTGGGTAAACAGGAAACAGTGGAACATTAAAGATGATATCTTTTCAGGACTTACAGTGGCACTTGCATTAGTCCCTGAGGCTATTGCTTTTGCTTTCATTGCTGGTATATCTCCAGTGATAGGGCTGTATGGAGCATTTATGATGGCACTGATTACTGCACTTATTGGCGGCCGCCCAGGAATGATTTCGGGTGCTACCGGAGCAATGGCAGTGGTGATGGTAAGCCTTGTGATGGATGGGAATATGTATGCTGAATCCATCGGAGTCTCCGGCTCTGCCATGGGGTTACAGTTTCTTTTTGTCACACTTCTTTTTACCGGACTGTTTCAGATATTGGCAGGTGTATTTAAGCTGGGTAAGTACGTGCGTATGATTCCCCACTCAGTGATGATGGGTTTTGTAAATGGTCTGGCCATTGTAATTATGCTTTCGCAATTCAGCATGTTTAAAGTTAATGGTGAGTGGCTTTCAGGTAGCCGACTCTATACAATGATTGGTTTGGTTGCTCTAACTATGATTTTGATGGTTACTATCCCCAAGATATCTAAAAAAGTACCTGCTACGCTGATAGCTATCCTTTCGGTTTCGGCTTTAGTAATATTTTTGGGTGTAGATACCCAAACGGTAAGTAGCTTTGTTGCTTCCGGTAGCCCTGATGGTAGCGGAAGCTTAGCCGCTGAACTACCAAGTTTCTCCTTTCCTGTAATTCCGTTTAACACGGAGACGCTGAAAATAATTCTTCCTTATGCTTTCATTCTGTCAGCTATCGGGCTTATTGAGTCGTTGATGACATTAACCCTTATTGATGAACTTACCGAGAGCCATGGTAATGGAAACAAGGAGTGTGTTGCTCAGGGAACAGCCAATATTGTTAACGGATTGTTTGGCGGAATGGGTGGTTGTGCCATGATTGGGCAGAGTATCATCAATGTGAAATCGGGTGGCAGGGGGCGTCTTTCGGGTGTTGTTGCAGGCCTCTCTCTGTTGGTATTTATTCTTTTTGCATCCAAATATATTGAGATGATTCCTATTGCAGCATTGGTGGGGGTAATGTTTATGGTTGTGATTGGAACTTTTGCATGGAGTACATTTAAAATTGTAAACAAGATACCTCTTACTGACCTTTTTGTGATTGGTGTAGTAACAATAATTACTGTTGTAGAAGATTTGGCTGTAGCTGTTATTGCAGGAATAATAATATCAGCCCTGGTGTTTGCATGGCAAAATGCACTGCGGATTCGTGCCCGCAAGCATGTTGATGAGTATGGGATAAAGCATTACGAGATTTATGGCCCGCTATTCTTTGGTTCAACAAAACTGTTTCTTGAGAAGTTCGATGTGAAGAGTGACCCTAAAGAGGTTATTGTAGATTTTAAAGAGTCAAGAATTATGGATCAATCAGCCATTGAGTCTATAAATAGGATTACTCAAAAATATCTTGCCGAAGGAAAAACCATTCATCTCATGCATCTCAGTAAAGATTGCCGGGCACTGATTAAGAAAGCCGAAAAGATATGTGTTGTTAATGTTCTGGAAGATCCGGACTATTTCATTTCTATTGACAACTACAACCGTGAACTAAAAGCAAAGAGTGAAGGGTAAAGCAATACAGACGAACAAATGTTATTTCGGGTAAGACCTTGCTTTGCAAGCGTCAAAGGTTACAACGAATTCCCGGCATGAGATACGTAAAATATGCCCTGCCTATGGCAGTTGCTTAGCCCAACTTGAAAATTTGCACCAATAATTTCTTAGGATTTACAAATAGCATAATTTTAATTTATTGATAATCAGC
>JALVBA010000240.1 GCA_027010905.1 Marinilabiliaceae bacterium | reverse complement strand
GGGTTTTAACCCACGGTTAAGAATAATTAAACGAGTAACACAAAAAATAATGACAACAACAGAGCAATTAATAAAGATAAAATCAGCATCTGCAAAGATGTCCCGATTGACGGACAGCGACATCAACGATGCCTTGGAGAGGATATCGTCTGCTTTGATTGAAAACAGAGACTCAATACTGAAAGAGAATATCCGTGACCTTGACAATATGGATTCGTCTGACCCGAAATATGACAGGCTTAAACTTACAGAGGCCAGGATTGAGGGGATGGCTGGTGATATCCTCAATGTAATGAACCTACCCTCTCCTTTAGGTATTGTGCTTGAGTCCCGTGTTCTGCCTAATGGGCTTGACCTGAAAAAAACAACCGTTCCGTTGGGTGTGGTTGGAATAATCTATGAAGCGCGACCTAATGTTACATCTGATGTTTTCAGCCTCTGTTTTAAGGCCGGAAATGCCTGTGTGCTGAAAGGCGGTAGCGATGCGATTTACAGTAATACAATACTTACAAAAATAATTAAAACTGAATTGGAGAAGTCAGGTATTGACCCCGAAATTATTCAGCTTCTGCCACCCGAGAGGGAGGCTGCTCAGGAGTTGATGCACGCAGTAGACTATATTGATGTGCTTATCCCTCGTGGGTCGCAGAATCTGATAAATACAGTTAGAGAGAATTCCAAAGTGCCGGTTATTGAGACCGGAGCCGGAATTGTTCACACATACTTTGATATTTCGGGAGATGCCGACAAGGGAAAGGAGATAATTTTCAATGCAAAAACACGCAGGGTGAGTGTCTGTAACGCTTTGGACTGTTTGGTGATTCACTCAGGTCGTTTGGCGGACTTGCCAAAGCTCGTTGATTTAATGGTAGAAAAGAGCGTTGAGATTTTTGCTGATGATGAAGCATATCGTGAGCTTGAAGGCAACTACCCTGACACACTGCTGCACCACGCAACAGAGGAGCATTTCGGAACAGAGTTTCTTTCTCATAAAATATCAGTAAAAACAGTAGATAGCTTTGATGAGGCTTTGCAGCATATTGGCAAGTTCAGCTCTAAACACAGTGAGGCTATTGTTGCTGAAGATGAAAAAGCTATTGAGATGTTTTGCCGCGATGTGGACGCAGCTGCAGTGTATGCAAATACAAGCACCGCATTTACAGACGGAGCACAGTTTGGGCTGGGTGCAGAGATAGGTATTAGCACACAGAAACTTCATGCACGTGGACCAATGGCACTTAGAGAATTGACAAGTTACAAGTGGATAGTAAAAGGAGAGGGGCAGATTAGAACGTAAGCAGAAATGAATTACGAATTACGTATTGTTAATTATAAGTTTACTGTTCGTAACAGAGAGATGTTTTAAAGGATATTAACTAAAATAAAAACCCAAAATTATGAGGCAATTTTTAACCGTTGACGACATTGGAGATATAGAGAATGCACTCAATGAAGCACGAATTCTAAAGAGAAATCCGCATGGATTCAGCTATCTCGGGAAATACAAAACAATGATTCTTCTCTTTTTTAACTCTAGTCTGCGAACTCGGCTAAGTACACAGAAGGCTGCGCGAAATCTAGGTATGGAGGTGATTGTGCTTGATGTTAACAAAGATGGTTGGAAGCTGGAATCGGAATTTGGAGTGATAATGGATGGCGATAAGCCGGAGCATCTTCGTGAGGCTATTCCTGTCATCGGCAGCTATTGTGATATTATCGGAGTTCGCTCTTTTGCATCACTAAATGATAAAAAGGCTGATTATAACGAAGATATAATTATGCAATATATTGAGTTTGCAAGTGTTCCCATTGTAAGTTTGGAGTCGGCTACGCGTCACCCCTTGCAGGCATTTGCCGACCTCTATACCATTGAAGAGTACAAAACAAAGAAGCGGCCAAAAGTTGTTCTCACATGGGCTCCTCATCCGCGCGCTCTGCCACAGGCTGTTGCCAACTCTTTTGTTGAGTGGATGAAAAAGGGTGATGTTGACCTCGTGGTGACTCATCCCGAAGGGTACGAGCTGGAGGAGGGATTGATGGAGGGAGTTGAGCTTGAATATAATCAGCAAAAAGCCTTTGAAGGGGCCGACTTTATCTATGCCAAGAACTGGTCATCATACTCCGACTATGGAAAGATATTGACAAAAGACCGTTCGTGGATGGTTGATGAGCCGAAAATGGAGCTGACCAATGATGCAATGTTTATGCACTGCCTACCTGTTCGCCGCAATATGGTGGTTAGCGACGGGGTTATCGACAGCTCACGCTCGATTGTTATTCCTCAGGCTACAAACAGAGTGGTATCAGCACAGGTTGTGATTAAAAGAATGTTGGAAAAGTTGTAGAGGATAAAAAATGCAAAAACTTACAGTTATAAAGGTTGGTGGGAAGATAGTTGAGGATTCAGAGTCGTTGAGCCAATTGCTAGAGGATTTCAGTAAGATTGAGGGCAAAAAACTGTTGGTTCACGGGGGTGGAAGAAGTGCAACCACAATTGCCGAGAAGTTGGGGGTGAAAACGGAGATGGTTAATGGTCGCCGAATAACCAATGCTGAGATGCTTGATGTGGCAATGATGGTCTATGGCGGGCTGATAAACAAAAATATTGTTGCAAAATGTCAGGCGTTTGGATTGAATGCCATTGGCCTGACAGGAGCCGATTTGAATATTATAAAAGCTGTTAAGAGACCTGTGAAGGATGTTGATTATGGTTATGCAGGTGATGTGGTTTCGGTGCAGGCCGAGCAGCTGTCACTTCTGCTTAAGCACAATGCTGTTCCTGTAGTTGCACCACTCACACACAATGGCGAAGGGCTAATCCTCAATACCAATGCTGATACAATGGCTGCTGAAATTTCAAAAGCTCTGGCATCTGAGTTCGTCTGCTCTCTTGTCTACTGTTTTGAGAAACCGGGAGTGTTGAGCGACCCGGAAGATGACAGCTCTGTGATTAGCCGGTTGGTATATAAGGATTTTAAGAGTTATCAGGAGGATGGCACTATAAATGCCGGAATGATACCCAAACTGGATAATGGTTTTGATGCAATAAGAAGTGGCGTGGATGAAGTGGTAATAACCAACTCTAAGGCTTTAGCTAAACTAAACGATTTAGGAACAAGATTAGTTTTAGATTGATTCAATGTAACAAATAACAGTATAATGATAAAAAAGAGAAATGAAGAAGCTATCGAACTGCTTAAAAGACTTATTGCTACACCTTCGTTAAGCAGGCAGGAGGCTGATGCTGCGGATTTGATTGTTGATTTCTTTGAGTCAAAAGGATTTAAGCCTAATCGTAAAGGAAATAATGTTTGGCTTTGGTCTGCCGAAAAGGACTCCTCAAAACCGACCCTTCTTCTTAACTCTCATATCGATACTGTTAAACCTTCAGCTCAGTGGACGTTCAAGCCTTATGAGCCAACCTTAAAAGATGATAAACTGTACGGTTTAGGTAGTAATGATGCCGGAGCTCCAATGGTGTCTTTGATTTCTGTATTTTTAATTTTGTCAAAAAAGGAGCAGCCCTATAATTTACTGTTTGTTGCATCTGCCGAAGAGGAGATCTCAGGGGTTAACGGGATAAGTTCAATTATGGAGGAGCTGGGTAAGATAGATTTGGGGATAGTTGGAGAGCCTACTCAAATGCAGATGGCAGTTGCGGAAAAAGGACTTATGGTTCTCGATTGCTTTGCAAAAGGGAAGTCGGGTCATGCTGCTCGGGAAGAGGGTGTAAATGCAATCTACAAAGCATTGCCTGATATTGAGTGGTTTCAGAACTATAGATTTCCAAAAGAGTCGGAGTTTTTAGGTCCTGTTAAGATGACTGTTACGGGAGTTAAGTCGGGCTCACAGCATAATGTAGTACCCGATGTGTGTGAGTTTATGGTAGATGTACGTGTTAATGAATACTATTCAAACATAGAGCTGTTTGAGTTGATTCAACAGAGCGTTGAATGTGAGGTTAAGCCCCGTTCAGTGAGGCTGAACAGCTCTTCTGTGCCTGTGGAACACCCGGTAGTTAAGCAAGGAGTAGAGTTAGGTTTGACCTATTACGGGTCACCCACAACATCTGATCAGGCTGTTATGAACTTCACTACGCTGAAGATAGGGCCAGGAGATTCAGCACGTTCACACACAGCTGACGAATATATCTGTTTAAGTGAGATAGAGGAGGGGATAGAGATGTATGTTAGGCTGTTGGATGGATTGGAGATAAATTGAGGAAATAAGGAAATGAGGAACTGATAAATTGGGGAACTGAGGATTTGATAAATTGAGTATTTGAAAAAAATAATAGAGCATTCTTTGCCCTCTCGCCGCGGTGGGGAGGAAGGGAGGGGCTTCAAACATGTGTAGTTATGAAACTTTGGGATAAAGGAGTATCTGTAGATAAGAAGATAGAAGAGTTTACCGTAGGAAAAGACCGTGAACTGGATGTGTTGTTAGCGCCTTTTGATGTGTTGGGAACAATGGCGCACATCACAATGCTAGAGAAGATTGGGCTGTTGGAGAAAGATGAATTAACGCTGTTGTTGAAAGAGTTAAAGGCAATCTACTTAACAACTATTGATGGCTCTTTTGTTATTGATAACGGAATTGAGGATGTTCATTCGCAGGTAGAGTTGCTGCTAACAAAGAAGCTGGGGGATATTGGGAAGAAAGTTCATAGCGGACGTTCGCGAAACGATCAGGTACTGCTTGACCTAAAACTATTTGCACGCGATCGCATTGAGGGAATAATAAATGCTGTTGAGCAACTGTTTAAAATTCTTCAGGCAAAAAGTGAAGAACACAAAGAGACGCTCATTCCGGGATATACTCACCTTCAGGTTGCCATGCCATCCTCTTTCGGGTTGTGGTTTGGTGCTTTTGCCGAGAGCCTTGCAGATGACCTTCACATAATTAAGGCTGCATGGAATGTGGTAAATCAAAACCCACTGGGGGCGGCTGCCGGATATGGTTCGTCTTTTCCTCTCGATCGCTCGTTAACGACTTCGCTGCTTGGCTTTGACGACATGAATTACAATGTTGTTTATGCTCAGATGGGACGAGGAAAGATGGAGCGAACGGTAGCTTTTGCCATTGCATCTATTGCTGGCACATTAAGTAAACTGGCAATGGATGGCTGCCTTTTTATGAGTCAGAATTTCGGATTTGTGAAACTTCCCGATGAACTGACTACCGGCTCAAGTATTATGCCTCACAAGAAGAATCCCGATGTGTTTGAACTTATTCGTGGTAAATGTAACGTGCTGCAAACACTGCCTCAGACAATAGGTGCAGTGACGACTAACCTTCCAACAGGGTATTTCCGTGACCTGCAGGTGATAAAGGAGACTTTTCTGCCGGCGTTCAATGAGCTGCAGGATTCGATAGAGATTACCAATTTTGCCATAGAGAACATCACCATAAATAAAAATATTATTACAGATGAGAAGTATAAGCTAGCTTTCACTGTTGAGGAGGTTAACAGACTTGTATTGGAGGGTGTACCATTCAGAGATGCTTATCGTGAGGTTGGGATGAAAGTTGAACGAGGAGAGTTTGAGACTGACTATGTTGTCAGTCACACACACCAGGGGAGTATCGGAAATCTGTGTAATAGTGAGATTTCTCAAAAGATGGAGGGACTGATTGAATCATTTCAATTTGAAAAGGTTCATAAGGCGATTGATTGTTTGTTAAGTGGTTAATCGAGGTAAGTTTTTGTATTTGTCTTGCTCTTAAAAGAATTTTGTCTCATCTTTTTATCACATCAATTGAGAATCCTTTTCCAAAATGGAAGAGCCGAATATTCCTTTGGTATTCTTCCTGTTGAGATGCTTTTAGCTCATATTTTCATAGTCCTGATGAAAGGCAATATACAAGTTGCCACATTCTCTTTATAAAAGAAAACTTTGTTTTATTGGGATATAAATATATATTTGTTATCAACTAACACTATAAATAACACATTAATCCGGATTTTATGCAAGCAATAAACGATTTTCTATTAGAAATTGATTCTTATATTGGTAGCAGTCCGTGGTTTGTCTATTTTCTTTTAGGTACGGGGATATTTTTTACTCTCTATCTCTTTTTCCCTCAGTTCAGATACCTGAAGTATTCGTTAAAAATTGTAATGGGTAAGTTTGATAAGAAAGAAGATGAGGGAGATACATCGCATTTTCAGGCATTAACAACAGCTCTGTCAGGTACTGTAGGTACCGGAAATATTGCGGGGGTTGCCCTGGCAGTTCATCTGGGTGGGCCGGCTGCGCTATTCTGGATGTTGGTTACTGCATTGTTTGGAATGACAACCAAGTTTGTTGAGGTAACACTATCGCATAAATACAGAGATAAACTACCCGATGGGTCATTTGCCGGAGGCCCCATGTACTACATGAAAAAGAGGTTGGATATTAAAACACCTTCCGGTAAGCTAATTAAAACCGGTTCGTGGATAGCAGTTATTTTTGCTTTTGCCACAGTTTTATCCTCTTTCGGAACAGGAAACCTGCCTCAGATAAATAGTATTGCAAGTTCACTCTTCACAACATTCAGACTACCTCACTTTGTTACAGGTCTGGTTCTGGCAATTATACTTGGATTTGTAATTATTGGAGGAATTAAACGTATAGCTAGGGTTACCGAAAAGCTTGTGCCTGCGATGGCTATACTCTATTTTATAGGCGCTATATCAGTTATTTTGTATAACTACGAAAATATCTGGCCATCATTACAAGCAGTATTCGGACATCTGTTTACAGGTACTTCTGCAACAGGAGGTTTCCTTGGAGCAACTATCGCTTTTGCTTTTAACAGAGGGGTAAACAGAGGCCTCTTCTCTAACGAAGCCGGTCAGGGTTCAGCACCGATAGCTCACGCAGCAGCTCGTGCGCATGAACCTGTTTCGGAAGGTCTGGTTGCCCTGTTGGAGCCTTTTATCGACACAATAGTTATCTGTTCACTTACAGGATTTGCTCTGTTGTCGTCAGGCGTGTGGAACACAAAACATGAGAATCGCTTTCAGGTTTCTGATATTCAGGTTTTGGCAGGCAATAACTATGAAGACATTACGGATGTCGGAAGAAGAGTATTGAGTGAACACATCATTAAAAAGAAGACACTCCCTCTATTTACAGGGGAGATGGAAGTTCATGATGGTGTGATTACCTCACCTGTTACAGTGATACATGCTCGGTCATTGGCCGATAGCGTGACTGTTCATCTCAACAATAGTTTGTATTCCGGATTTATTACGGTACAAAATGGCCAATTAAGGCTTCCCTCTACCAAACAAAAGGAGCAGTCGATACAGGACTGGTTGAAGGGATTGTTTACTGGCGATAGTTCTGAAGGAATCTACCTTGATGGGGTTTCACTTATGCACAGCGCATCCTTAACTACAGTAGCCTTTACTAAAAGTTGGTTTGGCGATTGGGGTAAATATATAGTGTCGCTAGGATTACTGATGTTTGCCTTCTCTTCCGCTATCTCCTGGTCATATTACGGCGATAGGGCAGTTACTTTCCTCTGGGGGTCTAAATATGTAATATGGTATCATATGCTATATGTAATTGGATTTTTTATCGCATCTTTTGTCGATACTACAATTATCTGGACTCTAAGCGGCATAACCATTGCCTTAATGACTATTCCCAACCTGATCGGAATACTTATACTTCATAAGGAGGTGAAAACTGAGGTGAAAGATTTTTGGGTTGAGTACAAACGCCGATTCCCTGAAGAGCACGTGCCCAGGAGATAGTCTGATGTAATATTTACCAGTTGAAAAGGAGTATACATTAAGTTAGTTATAGTATGACATCGCTGATAGTTATCTTATTATTTGTAGCGGGTATAGTTGTCGGGCGGTTATTCCGGAATAAACAGACAACAAGGAAAAATGTCGATAGATTAGTCAATGTAGCCATTTTTGTATTGCTATTTCTATTGGGTATATCAGTTGGGATAAATGATAAGATAATAGTCGATTTCTCCAAAATAGGTTGCATGAATTAACCTGCCCCTTCAGGGCGACCTGCTCGTTATGTTGCTCAGCACCTGAGGTGTTGCCATCGGGTTGAATTGAGTTGGGCCTTCAGCCCGCAGTGTAGAAGCATTCGATTAAGCTACTCTGCTTATTGTATGAGGTTATAAATTTTCAGCCCGTAGTGTAGAAATATTTATCCGGTAAAAACATTTTGAAATTAGTGTTATAAAACGTAAATTGATGATGCAATGATGTTGCAATCGCCACGAAGTGGCAGCTTATTTCAACCCAAGGCAACACCTTGGGTAAGTAATGGGACAAAAATCTCCCTCACTGTGAAAGGGCAGGTTGAATATCAGTGCTCAATCGTCATCAAAGTTAATGAAGTGGAATAATATTCAGTCAAATTAAACGGTTGCATGAATTAACCTGCCCCTTCAGGGCGACCTGCTCGTTATGTTGCTCAGCACCTGAGGCGTTGCCGTCGGGTTGAATTGAGTTGGGCCTTCAGCCCGCAGTGTAGAAGCATTCGATTAAGCTACTCTGCTTATTGTATGAGGTTATAAATTTTCAGCCCGTAGTGATTCCATGTTAGGATACTCCGTTTCTACTTCTTTTCTCTTGCTAACTTCAATGCCGTTGTGGTAATGTAATATTTGGCAATCATATTTGGTACTTCCCAATTGGGGAGATTATCATTTTTCAGGTATTTCAGATACTTCTCTGTCACCTGCCGGAAGTGCGCCTCATGCCCAACTTTATACTTCTGTGGTATATTTATCGCATATTGCTTGTCCGACAGTTTTGTCAGGTCAACCCCGGGGTATTTTCCGGCAAGAGTTGTTTTTACGGCTGTTGAGAGATTCTTCTCAAAATCAGTCAGATCTCTACCCTCTGTAGGTTCAACGTATAAAACAGTTTTGAACTGCTGTTCTTCTCCCTGCCGAATAACCAAATTGCATTTTGTTCCACGCATAATGCTGTAGTGAGTATCGCCACCCTTAGGCTCATCAAAATTCCAGATAACCGATACCTTTGCCCAGATGTCATTTATCTTATAAACAATTTCCCCGTTGCTATACACTTTTAGCAGACTGTTGTCAATATATTTATCCAGATAATCCGGAAAAGATTGTAGTCCGGTAACTTTCGAGAATTGTGCTAAAGTTAAATCTGTTGTCCAATGCTTTGCCGCTGCAATATTAACGTTTTCTCTGTTAATAATTTTTTCAGGAAAGGCTTCCCATTGAATCAGGTCAACCAGATGTGTTGTCACATCAACTATTCCTTCTCCCTCCTGACTAACGTCAAAATACCATGCCGGCCGGATGAGAGGTTTGCCTGTTACAATCTTCGAGAAGCGATGAACACTCGCCTGTACCATTGCCGGATTATCGGATGTGCCCTGTTGAAGTGTTCCAAATACTTTGGGTATCTGAGACAGTTCGCGTTGTAAGAGAGTCGTTATCTCGTGTCGCTCAGTCATGATGTCATAAAGCAGCACGTCCTTCTCTTCAGCAGTTTTGAAAGCTTCCTCTAACATTGGGAAGTTCTCGGGTGTAACAACCATTGGTTTATCAGCCAAAACATTTAACCCTGCTTTTACTGACTCATTTATGTATTCGGTTTTACGTGCATTATTTCCGGCGATAATAACTACATTTCCGACTTTCTCTTCCAGCATCTTTTTAAAAAAGTCAGCTCCAATGTGTACCTTCTCTTTCCAGTGGGTAGGATTCTCACTTCGGCTGTTAAATCCTTCAATCATATCGAGATAAGATTGTACCTCCGAACCTTCGGGGGCATAAACATGCACCACATCACTAACCTCGGGATACATTGATTTCTGTACCAACCCTGCATGGAAATGTCCGGGGGCAAGGGTGATGATTTTCACACTTTTTGTATTTTTTTTCATCTCTGTTGATTTTTTGCTTCCTCCTGTGCATGAGAGTGACAACACTAAAATAGTTGTGGTTAAAATGGAAAGGTATGGCCTCATTAGTTCGTAAATTAAGTTTGTAAATTGTATCTAAGATAATATAATTAGTTTTACTTTTTGCCTTGATGCCAAAAATTAACAAAAAAATCAAGGTTTATTTACTCTATTTATGTTCTCTACATCCACGGTTTATTTGTTATTTCAGTTTTGTAGAGAAGATAGTTGTATATATCCATTGCCTGTTTTTCGTCGATGTAGGGAATTTTCAGACTCTCTCCTGATGCAGAGTAGATTGTGATACCTGCAAGTTTTCGCCTTTTTTGCAGTATTGTCTGTCTGAACTTGACGGCCTGTATTTTGTAGGACAGCATGTGGTGGAAAGAGGTGCCAATCATACCTTTGGTAATTTCAATCAGGGAGTCATTTAAACGAAATCTTCGCTTGTGATATGCCAGAATAAAAGCAATTACAAAATAGAGTTCGAGTATGGCAAAAGCCCACCAGACAACCGGGTATTTTTTAACAGCAAAGAGTGTAAATGTTAATATGGCCAATGACAATAGAACGAAACTGCGAATGAACAGTATTGGGTGTGACCTGAGTGCAGGTGAGAATTCGGAGTTGTCTTCTCCAAATGCAGCTTTCTCTATTTTGATGAGATTATCCCTACGACATGCCGGCACAGCTATTACCTGTTTCTTCTTTATGTTACTACCCGATGTGGCCTGTCTGATTATCAGCGACTGAAAGTCGAGCAGTTTTCGCAGGGGGTTGGTATGACCGGAGATAATCTGTATTTTACTTAAGGGCACGTTAATCTCCCGTTTGTTAAGTAGTCCGAACCTTATTCTGAATGTTTTTCCGTTACCTGCAAGTCTGAATCCGAAAAAACGGAGGAACACCATCGCAAAACTGATAGCTATCGACAGGGTCATCATAAAAATAAAGATGTATATCCAAATAGTGAAATTGAAGTGCTCCGCCGTAGCAATTCCCTCCTTTGCCAGCCGGCTTATCTCCTCCGCATAGAAGTTCTTGAACTGGGTATATATCCAATTCACAAGAACCAATACGAGCATAAAACTTCTGAAATGATTCTCACTGATACTTACTTTCAGCAGGTCGAAGGGGCTAAGTTGCATAATTATCCTCTCCTTTGGGTTGGGACTTGTCTCCGCATCTTCGGTCTGAACTTTTGTAGTTACTTCAGGGGCTGCCTTTACACTCCGTTTCAGAGCCTCTTCAAGCCCTTTTGCAAGGGAGTATTTTATGGCAATAAGTTTTACCTCTACACTACCCGCTCCTGCAGTGTCCACTTCGAGTGATACCACCCCAAGAATCTTTTGAATGATATTTTCTTTTATATTGATTGTCTGTATTCTCTCCAGAGGAACTGACAAACGAACTTTCTTAAGAAATCCTTTTTGTAAAACGAATTCATTTTGGTCAATAAAAAACCGAAAATAGTGATAGCTGAGAATTGTACTAATGGTAACCATAACCAGTATACCCAGACCCGCCCATAGGTAGAGCATTGTTTTGTCCGAATCACTTTTGTGAAGAACCAGAGCAATTAATACAGGAAAGAATATTTTGAAAAGTTTCCTGAAATTATTTCCGAAAAACAGAATCAATCCGGCAGGAGCCTGCCGTTGTGGTACTGACCAATCTTTGTTATTCATACTCTGATATGCTTAAACTAAGATGCTCTTTTAACTGTTTTGCCATTTCCGGATTTAGCCCCGGTACAGAGAGATCGCTGCTACTACCGCCTGCCGTGTAAATAAGCAGTTTTGAAAGTTTGAAAAGGCGAGCTATGGCTCCCTGTCTAATCTCTACATGCTGTATCCTGTTTTTGGGAACAGCAATCGTTCTTTGTACAAGATATCCACTTCGGTACAGAAGGTCGTGTTTGCGGAGTAGATACCCCTTCAGCGGGAATCCAACATTGATTAGGAGTATGTTTACGACGTATAAAAAGAGTATGACAAGGTAGATGCTTATGTATACCTGCGGACAGAGATTCTCACTGCGGGTGAAATATTGAAATGCTATACTGCTCCTGCTGTCAGGATAAGAAAAAAGAGGGAGAGCAGTAGCAATAGGTATTTTTTATACGACCTCTCCAAAGGGACAAAATCATTAGATGTAAATGATGGGAACTCTTCGGGAGATATTTTTTGATTCTCAAATATTGATTGCATCTACTTTATTTATCAAAGATTAGTGTTGGGGTGCTCTGCACCTTTGATTACTATGTTACAATTAATTTCTACACTTTAATATAGTCTGTCCCATAAGGAAACCTCTGCGTACGTGACAACATCGAGTTTGCCCTGTCATTATTTATGAATCGCTCTTTGCCCGGATTCCAGGCCAGCTTGCCGGATACTTTCATGGCTATATGGCTGATGAGACAAACAGTACATGCGCGTTGTCCCTTCTCAATAGGAGAAATGGGTTGCTTTCTCGTCTTGATACAGTCGAGCCAGTTGCCATGCTGGTCAATACTCTTGTAGAGGTGAATTTCATTTTCTCCTATTACCGATGAAAGCATGTCAGGATCACTGGCATTAAGTGCTTTACTACTTTTATCCATACTTACCGGGTCTGAGGCTGTGGCAGAGTAGGAGCCACGCGACACAAATATCCAGCCATCTGTTCCTTCGTACCTTACTCCGTTAGTGTACCCGTTACTGGTAAGCATTGTTATTCCGTTAGCATACTCAGCTTTAACCATGAAATCCATGTGAACATCCCATAGTCCTGAATTTGGAAATTGAGCTACAGCCTCTACTGCCACCGGTCCGGTAAGTTCGGTATCCATCCCCCAAGCTGCCGAGTCGAAATGATGCTGACCCCATCCTGTAATCATTCCCGATCCAAACTGCTCACGGCGTAGCCACCCCGGTCTGCTGTATCCCTTCTGTGGATGAACACCCATCTCGGTATAATAGGTTTCGGTGGTTGAGCCTAGCCACATATCATAATTCATATTTGATGGAACAGGCATCTCCCCGGCTTCGGGGCCTGATGGATCACCCGGAAGCCCTATCTTCACTGTGTGTAGTTTTCCTATACGGCCGTTACGTACAAGCTCGGCTGCAATTCTAAACTGAGGCATCGACCGTTGCTGTGTTCCCATCTGCAAAATCACTCCGGTCTTTTTAACCACATTGCTCAGCTTTCTGCCTTCAGCAACAGTAAGAGATGTAGGTTTTTCAAGGTAGATATCTTTGCTAGCCAACGCTGCTTCTATTGCCGGTTGAGCGTGCCAATGGTCGGGAGTAGTAATGATGACAGCATCAATCTCCTTGTTCAGTAACATCTCTTTATAATCACCATACTCCTTTACATCAACATAATTTTTCCCTTTACCCTTCTTATCGTAATACTTCTTAATCATCTTTTTTGCATCAGACATACGATTTGAGTCAAGATCACTAACGGCAACCATTCTAACCGTATCAAACTTCATCACTCCGGGCATATCCCAGCTTCTGCCAATACGGCCACACCCAATAACTCCAACATTTATCTTGTTACTAGGAGCATTTTTACCAAAAACTGATGATGGAACAACTGTAGGCATAATAAATGTACCTGCTGCACCTGCAACTGTATTTCGTATAAATTTTCTTCGTTCCATGACTGACGATCTGTTTTTGTTTGTACTATTATTTTAGCTCTTCAACACCCAACACCCATAAAATACCTCCAAGGAGATGCTTTTTGAAAAGAGGATCGCTGTAAAAATCGGCGTTGTGTCCTAGTGCAGTGAACCACTCGCGTCCACCTTCAAACTCATGGCACCAACAAAGAGGAAATAGTTTGCCAAATGTTTCACCCGGATATCCATTCATGTTTTTATCGGTTATTGTAGTAAGGTCAGCCGAGAGGAGTACATGGATATCGGGATTCAACTGGTTGGAGTAGTAGCACTCGTCGGTCACATTCCACCTTTCAGGCAAGAAATATGTTGACGGATGATTGTTATCAGTTATAAGTAGATCGAAATTCTGACCCGGTGCATGACGTACAAACTTACCTCCAATCATTGACCACATCCATGGCCAGTCTCTCTCCATGGCATTGGCAGAGTGTATGGCAACAATACCACCTCCCCGCCTGACAAAATCCTGCAATGCCTTTCGTTGCTCCAGAGTGTCGAACACTTTATTGTTAGTGTTTGAGAAGATTATTGCATCATACTGTTTAAGATTTTCAGGAGTAAAAACCGAGGGTTTATCAGTCGCATCAGTGAGTATTCCATGTTCTGAGCAGATTGCTTCAAGTGCTTTTACACTTGAAGCAATATTTTTATGAACGTATCCTTTGCCGTTCTTTGTGTAGATTAGTACCTTTTTCCCCTTAACCTTATTCAGAACCTTGTCTCTGTTTCCTGCCATCAATGCAGGTATCACAATCAGGATAGTTAACAGAGTGAAAATTTGTTTTTTCATATCTAATGATTGCTTGATTCCCTATTCTCCCAACTACTTTTGCCAATAAAAGATTGGATTAATAGGCTTACTTTCTTTGTCTATGATAATACTTAGGTAAGAAATGTTCTTCTTCATAATTAATGCCTTAGACTATAAAAGACTATCTCGTCGAAATTAGATTCATCTCTCTCAGTGCTTTCACTCCATTTTCCCAGGAGCCACCTGCTCCCCATAAATAGTAAGAAAAATACATTGTCGTTTTTTGCTGAATTGGAACCCAGGGTTGAAATTCGGCATAATAGTAATGTGAACCGGGATTACTAGGATGGTTCATCCACATGTGCAGAAATAGAGGTTGATCTACGGGAAAAGCACCTACAAAAGCGATGTCCTCCATTGTATCATAACCTGCATTCCATCCCTCTTTTATTGTAAATGTCTGGCCAAAATATTTTTCAGGCATCATTCGTACTTCACACAAACCATTCATTTCAGGAATAATAAATTTATCTTCAGTCCAATGTTTTGATCCAATTGACAGCATTGGTTGAGGTCCCAACATATTTGCTTCGGGATTTTTAAACTCAAGAGCAAACCGTATTTCTAATAGAGGCGAATTCCCATAAAGAGTAAATGTTTTCTCAAGTTTGTTTCCAAAGTAATCTGTCCACATTTTTACCCTGACGAAATCGCCCTCTTTTTTTATAATTTCGGAATTGTAAAGCTGATGAGTTTCCATACTTGCCTGTCCCAGAAAATCTTCAAAGCCACCATAAGGATAATACCCTTTTTTTCGGAAAGGGCTTTTGTCATCAATTGCTTTTTGGGGCCATAGCTTAAACAGAATGTTATCGTGGCGACTTTTTACAATATATTCGATTACTCTGGCACCGGTAGTCAACAACGTAATTTGTACGCTATCGTTTTCCATACGATACTCACTTATACCATCTCCATTCAAATCAGTTTCATATACATAAGGTGCTCCTGTTGCTTTACCAACTCCTAATTGTGAAAAGTAATCCACCCCTAGTGCCGATACTTTCACCTTATAATTACCTGCCGCTAAATCTAGTTCAAATTGCATATCTTCAAACTTACTTGTTGGAGCAGTACATGTTTGAGATGTCTGAAAAACTGCTTTTTTATCTTTTGTATTAAATACCTGAATTTTTACAGGAAAAGAGGATTTGTTTGTGAAATTATGGATTGTTACCGGGTAACTCACTTTAGGAGAGTGTCCATACAAAAGATGGTGAACCGAAATAGCAGGTGGCAAATCTAACATAGCCAGTGTGCTTTTCTGTTTGTCATCCCAATTGAAATGTATAGCGACAGGATTAGTATTATCCATTGCATTTTTCTTAGGCGCTAAGGTGAAATGCTTTGTTGTTGAGCTTCCCGGAGGGAGTTTAATTGATACAGAAGAGGGCTCTTTTACGTTAACTCCCGTTGGAAGTATCAAGTCCAATATTCCATTAACAGAAGTTTTAAAAGTATTGGTAATGGTTACCTGCAAGTCGTAGCCTTCTGTTGTTGTTTGTAAATTGAGGTGATCTCCAAAATAATTCTCCAGAAAAACCCTATCTAGCAATAGCATTTGTAACGCATTCCGAAAGTGTGCCGGCCCCATCATTTTACCTTGTTCTAATACTCCTACTTCACGTCTATCGAGAATAGCTTTCCACATACTTTCACGAGTTAACGCTTCTCCCTTTTCAAGAAAAAGAACCATACTTGATAAAGCATTACCATCTAACATTCCGGTTTTTAAAACAAATGGCACATCTTCATTATCAATCTGTTCTTTATTTCCTTCTACTGCAATATATCCGTCGTAATGATACGGGTCAGCAAGCGTGTCCCAAACAGCTCTAAATATATACCCTCTCTTATCTTTGGCAAAATCAATCCAGTTTTTATGACTGTACATTTGCTGAATTTGAAATTCGTCCCAATCGTTACAGCCAAAAACATTGGTAGCACCTACATCGGTAATAACTGGTAAACTCACTTCGTTAACCCATTTTGCAATATTATCTTTCGACAAGAAATCCATATATCCTTCGAATACGAACCAACTGTTTCCCTCGTTCATTCCTGTTCCAATTACATCTAATGGATGCCCTTTTGTACAGGTAACGCTATTGAGAAGAGTATAGGCTCCAAACCAACCTTTTTGAAAATTGTATTTTTTAATAATTTGCATTGTATTTTCAATTTGGCTTTTCACCTTGTCAAGAGCATTTTTGTTGGTTGAAGCGACAACAAAGAGTTTTGTGTTTACGTTTTCGAGATAAAATGCATCAACTCTTTTAAATTCGATAGCTCCATATTGATGACTTTTTAAAATGGTTGACTCTTTATCAGCAGGCAGTTTTGTCAACAGTTTCTTGCCTGCTTCCGACTTCGAATCAATAAAAACCAACATATTTCCCCCTGTAGTTTTACTTTCAATCTGTCCTACAGAAGGTTGAATTAATGTGATGTATTTTTCAGAAAGTAATCCGGTAATAAAACCTTCCTGCAGTGTCAAACCCTGAATTCCAATGTCTTCAGCAATATCAACCCTACTTTGTAAAATGGTTTTTTCTACATTGGGAACAGCCATTTTAAAAAGGTTACCATACCGATACCATTCACTATACGTGTCGTGCCAGAAATTGGTGTAGCCGTTAAAATTGTATTCGTTATGAACAATGTTCATAGGAGCACTTGAGCCTGTATATTTATATTTATCAATACTCTGAGCGTGAACTGATGTTTGTAATGCACTAACAGATAATATGATTATCAGGCTAATTAAACAATATAATTTAGATGTCATGATTATTTTTAAATAGTAAAACAGTATTATTAAGCATCGTAATATTACACTATTATTAATTTCTCAGGATAGTTTAAGTTATAAAAAATGCCGCTTCAGTACATACTAAAGCGGCATTAAATATTTATTTTAAAAATCTTTTATAGGTTTTTAAAAATTAGCTCCGCCTGTATCCCACCACAAGTGTGTACCAATCTCGTCTGGCCCACCAAGTTTTGAGGTTGCATCCGCAACACCAGTAGGATTATCATCCCTTTCGCTATTTGGAAATGGCATTCTCCTCAGGAAGTCGTCAGCAGCAATAACACCCCAGTCAGCATTACTGTCGTTTTTAGTGTTATAAGGCAGTTTAGGATAACCGGTTCTCCGATGATCAACCCACGCCTCATTAGAGTTAGTGAAATTATTGAACCACTTTTGAGTTATAATCTTTTCCAGTTTTCGCTCATTACTGTCGGCATCATTCCATGCAACAGTTATATCCGAACGGCTAGTCCAATTATTTCTAGCATCTTTAGGGTCAACATAGTCAATAGGTGTACTTGTATTGTCGGCCAGATATGCATCTACACCTCCTGCGCCCCAATCAGCAAAAGATGCTCTTACTCCATCTTCGTAATTAGTTTTAGCATCACCGGCACCATCCCAATTTCTTAATGCAGCCTCAGCTTTCAAAAAACAAACTTCAGCAAAAGTAAATGCCCTTCTAGATGTTACAGATTTGAATGATTCGTTTACGGTTGAATAGGTCAACCTTTGATCTTTTGCATCAAGAAAAGCTCCACTGTGAATACCTTTATAAGGCCAATCAGGATGATCAGGATAAAGGGTATTATCTGTTGCAGGAGCGAAGAAACTTTTAATTCTGTTATCCTTCAGACCTACTCCAAACGACTCCATCGCTGATCCCATACGTGTATCTCCCCATTCGAAACAAATTACGTTCATAGGCAATTTTCTACCATAAAGTGATACGGTAAAGTTTTCACTATTTGCAGAAATTAAACCTGCTGGATCTTTCAGGGCTTTCTCTCCCTGTGTTTGGGCAAGAGTTGGATTCACTTTCACTATTCTTATTGCTAATCTAAGACGTAATGAATTAATAAGTTTACTCCATAGTGCCATATTTCCATTATAGCTAGCATCAAACTTTTTTAAGCTTGTATAATCACTATTAGCTGAAAATACACTTTGTACTGCATCCAAATCAGCAAATAATTTGCTATAGAGATCCGGTTCACTATCGTATTTGTTAGCCTCACCGGACACCCCGTATTTGGAGTAAATTACAGGCCCGTGGTATGCCGTAAGTTTAGAAATGCCATATACCTGCATAAGTTTTGCCCAAGCTGAAAACACTTCATAACCTCCCTCGTCAGCCTGCTTAATTACTTGAGCTGCCGGTGACATTACACTACGGTATATCCTTCTCCAATACCTATTCCACCTCACATAATAAGTGGTATTATTTACACCACCTACAAAAGGTGTTGGAGTTCCGAGCATGCGGGTCCAATTGTCGTGACAAAGGTCTTCCTCAACCTGAGTCCCAAATTGATTTCTCAATAGGGATTGAAATGGAGAACCCAGTCGATTATTGTCCTGATCTAATTCCGCATCTGAAATGCGGTAATGATTTCTGTTTGCCTCCTCGAAATTATCTGTACATGCGAAGAAGGCAAATGTCAATATAATTGCAAAAAATATTTTTTTCATAATTCTCTATTTTTTAGAATGTTACTTTTATATTAAAACCATAGGTTCTTGTAGCAGGCAGATTAAAATTATCGAGAGACTGCGCATAATTATTTGTACTCATAGTCAACTCAGGATCGAAAGGTGCTTTTTTATAGAATATAAACAGATTCTGTCCTACAAGCGATAATGTTAATGCCTTTATTCCACCCTTTTTAAGATTAAAATCATACGCTATAGACATCTGGCTTAAACGAATATTTGTTCTGTCGTAAACATAAGGTTCAATAATTCCATTTCTACCTCCGGTACCACCACCTTCTGCATATAAATCGAAAGCAGAAATTTGGGTAACAGGAGTAGTTCCCTGAATAGCATTTATCTCAACATATCCCTGATCTCTTCCTTCTCCACTTCTTTTACTAACTCCCCATCCATCTAACATCGATTCAGTTTGACTGACAACTTTGCCGCCAAATTTACCGTTAATAAGGATACCTACGTTAAAGTTGCCAAACTGGATATTATTGTTCCATCCAAGACTAAAGTCTGGCTCGAGATTTCCCAAATATCCCACTGACATGTCATCCGGATCGTACCTTTTCTCCGTTTTCAACGGACGACCGGTAGTTTCATCAAGAATAATCTGACCGGCGTCATTTCTTCTAAACTTATAGCCATATAAATCACCATAAGAACCACCTTTTCTTAGGAATGTTCGGTAACCTTCAGAAGACCCCATATTGATTGTGCGATTAGGATTATCTGGATCTAACTCTATTATTTCATTTGTATTTGTGAAGAAATTTAATGAGGTTTTCCATTCAACAGAAGCAGTTTTTATCGGTTTTGCATCAAAGGTTAACTCGACACCTTTATTCACAATTTCACCAACATTAATATACTTGGTAATATATAATCCTACCTCTTCAGGAGGTAAATTCACCCTCAGGAACTGATTTGTACTTTTGTTATTATAGTAAGTAAAATCCAACCCGAGCCTTCCTTGGAAAAATCTAATGTCAGCACCAAGCTCGTTACTTGTTATTAATTCAGGTTTCAAATTTGTCCAGGGCTGTCTGGTATTTCTGTTAATACCACCAAGAGCCCCTGCAATGCTGTGGTCAGATCGAATGGAATTCCACGGCACCTCTTTTGCAGCTTTTGCACTCGAACCCCGAATTTTCATAAATGAAATAAAATCGGGCATTTCAAATATATTACTCAAAAGAACAACTGCACCAACTGATGGATAAAAATAGAAGGATCCATCTTCGGTTCCAATAAGAGTTGACGACCAGTCGTTACGGCCGGAAACATCTACATAAAACAAATCGTTATAACCAATAGTCGCACTACCAAAAACTGATTCTAATATTTTTGCACCTCCATATTGTTCTATAACAATATTTGTCGGATAGTTTTGGGTTGAAAAAACATTTGGATAGAGCAGGTCATTTGTTTTGTTGTCTCCTCTTATGCCGCTCCATTTATTCTTACTGTAACTAGAACCAACATATCCAATAACACTTATTTTACCGAAGTTATTATCGTACTTCAACAGTGCATCGGCATAACTCTTACTATCAGTCCTGTCACCAAAAATATAAGTTCCGTTAGCTGATACATTGGTTACATTGGAACCGGCAGCACTTTTCTGAGTTCTGCCCCAATCAACATAATCGTATGTTCCCCTTACGATAAGTGACAATTCATCTGTAAATTTGTAGTCTGCAGAAGCATTGGCAATCAGTCTTTGAGTTTTCTCTTCGATAGGTTGCATGTTGATAATCCAGTATGGATTACTCAGGTGATGGTCAACAACATATACGTTTTGTAAGTACATGTTCCTTGTTTTGTCAAAATATTTGTAATTCTCTTTGTAGTCTGCCCAATCTCTTTCTCGTGGAAAATTATAAAGTCCGGTCAAGGGATTCAAGTAATATCCGGCAGGATTACGATTATCTACCTTTTCTGTTGATAGCATCACATTGGAACTCAATGTTAATTTGTCATCTAAAAGTTTGGTTGATTGCTTGAATGAAAGGTTATTCTTTCCGTACTCATTATTCGGAACAATACCTTTTGCTGAAGTATTAGAGTACGAGAAGTAGGCAGTAGTAATATTATTTCCACCGCTAACAGTAACACTGTTAATTAAATTATTTCCGGTTTGGAAAAAATCCTTCATCTGCTGTTCCGAGTATTTAGTACCTCCTTTTGTAGTTGACCAACTCTCTTTTGCCCCGCTAATTGCACCATAATCAAACTGCAATTCAGGCCAAATAAGAACATTCTCGAATGTAGTTGTCGAACTTAACGATACTTTTGTTTTGCCTTCTTTACCACTTTTTGTTGTAATAAGCACAACTCCGTTAGCTCCCTGGCTTCCATAAAGAATCGACGCATTAAGTCCTTTCAAAACGTTGACACTTTCAATATCGTCAGGATTAAGTTGTGATAAACCATCACCTTGATCAGTTCCACCCCACATACCCGGTTGTCCACGCTTAATATTCATAATGGGGATACCATCAATTACATAAAGTGGTTCACTGGATCCACCTAACGATTTAAAACCCCTTAAGATTACCCGGGTAGAACCTCCGGCACCTGAAGCACTTTTCTTAATCTCCAGACCGGCAGCTTTACCGTTCATGGCATCCATAAAGTTGGCACCTTTCGCTTTCATCAACTCTTCTCCATCAACTTGTTGTGATGCATAAGTCAGCGTTTTTTTACTCCGCTTAATACCCAATGCAGTTACAACAACTTCATCAAGCCCAACAGCACTTGATACCATAGTTACATTAATGGTTGAACGACCATTAACAGGCTCCTCTTTAGTTTGCATTCCAACAAATGAAAATACAAGCACAGCATCAGTTGCAACACTAATATTGTATTTACCATCCATGTTGGTAATTGTTCCCGTGTTTGTTCCTTTTTGAGATACAGTCACGCCAGGAATACTCAGACCGTCGTCACCGGTAACCTTACCAGATACCGTTTTTTGTGCATAAGCACTGCCAAGAAGCGCAAAACACATTGCATAAATTAAAAGAATTTTTCGCATAAAAATTTGTGGCTCTATTCTAATTATTGTGTGATTCAAATTAAATTCATTTTTGCTAATGTTTCGTGGTCAAACTCTAATAGGTAAGTTTTCTTGACAGGACACCTGTAGGTTCTTTGGGAGAAATTCTCAATAA
>JALVBA010000239.1 GCA_027010905.1 Marinilabiliaceae bacterium | reverse complement strand
CATTAAGATCATCTAATATTTTATGTTTATCTCTATCCCCTCTTGAGTTCATTAAAGTAAAGTATTGTTTAACAACCTCTGGAGCTAAAATATCATCCACTGATCCGGATGCTAATATTTCTTTAGTCACATCTTCTCCCTGACGTAAAAAACCAACAGGGGAAGCTTGCTCTGGCTGAAATACCACGACTTTTCCAAGCTTCCCTTCATTATTTAAAAGACCTTCACGATTACAACGACCTGCTGACTGAGCAATAGAATCTAAACCTGCTATAGAGCGATAAACAACAGGAAAATCAACATCAACACCTGCTTCTATCAGTTGTGTACTGATCACTCTTAACGCTCGTTGCCCTCCCTTTCGTCGTTCCTTTAAGCGCTTTTTAATTTCACAAAGAATTTCACTTCTATGCTCGGCACACATATTGGCGGATAAGTGTAAATTATTTCCATCATCAGGCATTAATTCAAACAAAGTGCGTGCTTGTCGTCTGGTATTAACAATTGTTAATACACACTCTTCTAAGGCAATTTGTTGTGCAAGCTCTTCCCAACTTATTTTTGGATCCTCTTTTTCAGGAAATTGAATATCAACCCGTTTTAAATTTTTGACTAATTCTTCTGGTTTACTCACAATTTCTTTCACATTATTTAAGCCTTTTAATAATATTTGGCCAAAGGGACTTTTAGCTTCTGTTAATACGGGCTGTGTTGCCGTACAAAGTACCCATGTGACACCAAAGTGATCGCTTAATTGTTGCATAACGTGTGTGATTGGAGCGTGAAAGTCACGGGGGATTTGTTGTGCTTCGTCCAAAATAATAATGCTATTAACAATATTATGTAACTTTCTACAACGACTGCTACGAGAAGAAAAAAGTGATTCAAATAATTGTACATTAGTGGTCACAATCAAAGGAGCATCCCAGTTTTCAGAAGCTAATCTGGATTTGCTATTTTCTTTGTCTGGTTCAACATCAAGATTACTATGATGTTCTAATACAGCATCGGGATCTAAAAAATTGCGAAATACACCTGCATTTTGTTCAATAATACTGGTAAAAGGAATGCCATAAATAATTCTTTTCTTTTTGTGAATATGTGCATGTTTAAGAGCAAATGCCAAACTGGATAAGGTTTTTCCTCCACCTGTCGGCACCGTTAAACTAAATAAGCCAGGCTTTAATTCAGCCGCTTCTAAACACTCATTTAAAACAGTATTACGAATAGTATTTAATTTTGAAGGGATACTTTTCTTTTGCAATGCTTTTATTTTGTGATTAAATTGTGACTGCAATTCATCTATTGAAAAACCTCCTTGACGATCGGCTGATTTCTTGGGTTGCATATAATGTTCAGTGTCTAAAAAATCTGCATCAACCAAACATGAAAATAACAGTCTTATCCATAAAGCAATGGAGTCAGATGACGTGATAAATTTAGGCCATTCAGGACAGTGGTATGATAATATTTTTTCAGGTATATCTTCACTGATAGCTTCATTAAATTCTTCTACTCCCTTCTTGCCCAATCTATATCTTAAGCTTGCTTTACCACCTTCCCAATCAGGTAGGCCTGCATGATGCCCTGCAATAAGATAAGCAATAACATATCCACATAATTGGTCTATTTTATTGATGGCATAAATAGCACCTGCCATAGAATGAGAGCGTCTTTTATTATTTTCAATATGTGCATTTTCTTTTTCATAACCTGATTTTATACGAATATACTCTTGAAATTTTAATCGGTATTTTCCAAGATCATGCCAAAGACCTGCTAATAAAGCCCACTCACTACCAATATCTTTTGCAAAAATTTGAGCCAATTCTGCTGTACCAAGTAGATGATCTGATAAACAATGAGGCTCATCCCAAAAAATCTTTTGATCCAGTTCAAGAATATTTAGTTGTTTATTTTTATTAACTTCCTTGATATGTGCAACATAACTTTTTATTGTATTTTTATGATTATTAATGGCCATATTACTATTCCTCTAAACTAAGCATTATTCATATACAT
>JALVBA010000238.1 GCA_027010905.1 Marinilabiliaceae bacterium | reverse complement strand
GTACTTGTCAGTATAGGGAATTTCTCTCCACTCCTCACCCTCTAACTTTCGTAATTTCTGATCTTTATCATCTTGAATTTTCATCTATTAAGGCATTGTTTGGTGTTGAGATTCAAGTAACTTAAAATATTGAACCAAAAAAGTCATGATTTGGGCTTAGCAAGAATAGAAAAATGTTAATGCAATACAACAATTGATAGTAGCGTACTCCTATTAAAAAAAGTTAAGTTATTGCGTTCATCAATTTATGCAGCAGTCGTAATTTACAGGAATTAGAAAGATCAATTAAAACCTCACATTTGAGTCTCCTCAACCAAATATATTTCTAATTTTCAAAACTCCTTCAACTAATTTATCAACATCCTCTTTTGTGTTATAAATGGCAAAAGACACCCTTACGGTTCCGGGAATATCAAACCTAGTCATAACAGGCTGAGCGCAATGGTGTCCTGTTCTTACTGCTACCCCTATCTTATCAAGCATTAATCCCATATCATAAGGATGAATATCGTTAACCAGAAAAGAGATGACACTTGATCTATTTTTGGCAGTGCCATACATCCTCAGACCGTCAATCTCACTTAACTTTTGAGTGGCATAGCTCAGCAGATCCTCCTCATAGGTCATAATTTTGTCCCACTCATAACCAGTGAGATAATCAATCGCTGCCCCAAGTCCTATTGTACCAGTAAAGTTTGGCGTTCCTGCCTCAAACTTAAATGGCAATTCATTAAAGGTAGTCTTCTCAAACGACACGCTCTTTATCATCTCACCTCCTCCTTGCCACGGTGGCATCTTATTCAACCACTCCTCCTTGCCATACAGAACCCCCACTCCTGTAGGTCCATAAAGCTTATGTCCGGAAAAAGCGTAAAAATCACAATCAAGGTCAACAACATCTACAGGGAAATGGTGAACTGCCTGAGCTCCGTCGATAAGTACAGGGACACCCTCGATATGTGCTGCACTGACAATCTCTTTTATCGGGTTAATTGTACCCAGAGCATTCGACACATGAGTAACAGCAACAAGTTTTGTTCTCTTATTTAGCATCGAATAGTACTCGTCGAGTATCAACTCGCCATTGACGTCAAAAGGTATAACCCTCAGTATTATTCCTTTTCGTTCCTGCAAAAGTTGCCAGGGTACAATGTTTGAGTGGTGCTCCATTTCTGAAATTATCACCTCATCACCCTTCGACAAAAAAGCATCTCCAAAAGTGTTTGCAACAAGATTTATTGACTCGGTAGTACCACGTGTAAAAATGATCTCATGTGAATGAGACGCATTTATAAAATTCTGTATCTTCACTCTTGTATCTTCAAATGCTATAGTGCAAACATTACTCAAGTGATGAGTACCCCGGTGAATATTGCTATTATAGTTGGTGTAAACATCAACTATAGCATCAATGACCTGTTGAGGCTTCTGCATTGTAGCAGCATTGTCGAGATAAACCAGCGGTTTGCCGTTAACATCCCTTTTAAGTATCGGAAAATCCTCTATTGCAATGTTTATATCTTTCATTCTATTGACAACAATTTATCTTCACGGTTGTTCTTCAGATTAGACTATTATTTAATGTCACAAAAAGATCCAACCTGACACGATTTTTATTTCAGATAAATATAGAGAGAATAATTCTAATATGGAACTTATGAAAAAGATTTGTGGTATTATGTCAAGTACTTTTCCTATCTGCGAGCTTTTGATACGTTTTGATAAAATTGATGGAGTAGAAAAGAGTGTTTTTTGATTCGGCTAATAACTCAATAAACAGTACATTGATTTTGGTGGAGCCTTTCCCCTTTTTGATTTTTTTCAAATGCTCTATTCTCATACTTTCGATATGAGACAAAATTAGACTTTGCTGTTTAATAAGTTCGGGTAATGTGTCGAAATGGCACTCTTTTATAGCATAGATGGTGTGATTAAAAAAAGATGTGATTTCGTCGAGAAGTATACCTGTGTCATCTTTCTGTGTCTGTGTAAACCCCTTGTGTTGATTGTTCAGATGATTAAATAGCATTGCCGATATTGTATTAATACTTCTTGCTATTACCGAGAGATAGTCTGTTATCTGTACTAAAAGATTACCTAAATTGAGGTTGTTATCAGGGGTGTGAACAAGAACATCAAATAGTTTTGATGTTACAACCTTCAAAGTTTTAATAAGAGTCTCAGCATCACCTGCTGTTTTTTGGAGGTTACTTAAATCATCATCAATAAATGATTTCAGGGATAGAAAGTAAACTTTTGAACTTTTTATCAAAAGACTCTTTATCTGCTCCTCCCTAAACTCAGTTAACCAACTCCCGGCTAAATTCTCCGAAATAGAGTTATTCCTGACAATTACATTTTGTTGCATCTCTCTTTCCCTATAAAACGTTGTTGACTTGTAGAGAATGTAAAAAAGAAGAAACAGTAGGGGGATTACAACCCACATTCCTCCAAACCATATCACAATGGTTAAAATCATACTGCCAACAAGAGCTAGTACTGCAGTCAATACCCATCCTCCAAGAATGTACAAAACACCAGATATCCGGTAAACAGCACTTTCTCTCCCCCAGGCCATATCGGCTAATGATGTTCCCATAGCCACCATGAAAACGACAAATGTTGTTGAAAGAGGGAATTTAAGAAATGTACCAAATGATATTAGCAACCCTGCCATAGTAAGGTTAACGATAGCCCTAAGAGTGTCGAAGTAGAAGATTTCATCATCCTGCCTTGCAACAGCAACACTACTACGCTCATAACGACTGTTGACGAAAGAGACAGCTCTTTCGGGCAAGATCTTTATTGTAGCCGAATGAACACTCAACACCAATCGTACAATAAAGCGCGACAGATGAGATGGATTGAAACGCTCATATCCCGGCAGTTGTCGTCCGAGATACACCTCTGTCTCGGTTACTCCTCTTGCCTTTTTTGAAAAAAATAAAGTTACTACCATTATTCCGGCAGAGATGCTGAAGATCAACAGTTGGGTAACATTCTTAAATGTCCCTTTCTGCATCAAGCTGTTGTTAAGAAAGTCAAGAGAAAATGTATCGGGATTAATGGCTCCTGCTTCAAAAAACTTTTTCACACCTTCAAATCCGGCCAAAGGAAGACCGATAAAGTTAACCAAATCGTTGGATGCGAAAGAGAGAGCGAGAGCAAATGTGCCAAACAGCACTACCAGTCGTGATATGTCAAAATCGAACGACAGGCTGAGAAAGAGAAAGACAAATGTTGTTCCGGCAAAAATAGTAATCAATACCTGAGGCAGATATTGCTCCAACATTTGTTGCCAGAAATCCTCTTTAATAAATATCCCGTTAATAGATTTCTTCAGAATCATGTAGGAAATCACAGTAATAGCTACCCCTCCCATAACTGAAAGCAGCACCCGATACCGACTTTTATAGTTGAAGGTAAATATCAGGCGTGTAATAAACTGCACTACCATCCCTATTAAAAACGACAGTCCGATAGAGAATACTATCCCCCCTAATATGATAAAAACCTTACCAGTATTTATTATTTCACTAATGTGAGAATATTCCGAATCAGAGTCGTATTGCTTAATAAATGCTATTGCGAGAGCACCGCCTATCAACTCAAATACTACGGCAATAGTTGTTGATGTGGGAAGCTTAAATGTGTTAAAGGTATCTATAAGAACAATATTTACCAGCATCGCTGCCATAAATAGAGTAAGCAATTCGGAGAGAGAGAATTTGTCGGGATAGATAATTCCATTGCGGGCAACCTCCATCATGTCAGCCGAGATGAATGTGCCCAACACAATTCCTATTCCGGCAATCCAGTAAATAGTTTTTCTTTTTGCAACTCCCGACCCGATGGCTGAATTTAAAAAATTCACTGCATCATTTGACAGCCCAACCGTAAGGTTCAGAATTCCAAACAGAATTAAAACTGACAATGTTAACCAGAGGAGCGTCATCTTGATTTATTAAAAACACCGCTAATATAGAGCTCTGAGGTATTCAACCTTCTGTTTCAATGTTAAATTATTGTTATATTTTACCTTTATTAGCGACACCATAATTTTTTAGATTAAAAATAATCTAAATTTACACCAACAAATCAATACAGAATCCTCGGTAATGAAATCGTTGGAACCACAAAAAATAGCAGGACTAACAACATTGGGCTTTCTCGTTCTTTCCTTGCTCTTCTTCTTTGTAAATTACTATAGCCCCAATCTCTATTTCTCCCTATCAATCTCTATTCCTCTCTTTTTCGGACTTGCATTTTTTTTGGTAAGATATTTTATAAATATGTTTATCTACGCAAAGATAAAGCCGATATATAAAACTCTGAACAGCTTTAATGTAAACAAACAGAAGGGTGAGGGTATCTCGAGTGAAGACCTCTTTACCGATGCAAACATAAAAGTTGAATCGTGGATGAAAGATAAAACCCAGGAGATTCAACAGCTAAAACAGATGGAGAAGTACAGGAAAGAGTTTATAGGCAACGTTTCTCACGAACTGAAAACACCTGTTTTTAATATTCAGGGATATATCTTAACACTGCTTGATGGAGGTATTGACGACCCTGATATAAACGAACTCTACCTTAATCGCACCGAAAAGAGTATCGACCGTATGATCTCAATAATTGAAGATTTGGAATCTATCTCAAAACTTGAATCGGGCGAACTAAAGCTGGAGTATGAAAATATCAATCTAATTCAGCTTGTTGAAGATGTTTTTGACTTACAGGAGATGAGAGCTAAAGAGAATAAAGTCACTTTGAGTTTAGGAAGCAGTGTAGATCGTTCAGTATTGGTAAAGGTTGACAAACAACGGATATCTCAGGTGTTGAGCAACCTGATTGTTAACTCAATAAATTACGGGGAAAAGGGAGGAAAAACGATAGTGAATATCTATGACATGGCCAGCCGTGTATTGGTTGAAGTTAAAGATAACGGCATAGGAATAAGCAAAGCAAGCCAGCCACGAATTTTTGAACGTTTCTTCAGGGTTGATAAAAGCAGAAGCCGCCATCAGGGAGGTACCGGTCTGGGGTTATCAATAGTGAAGCATATTATTGAGGCTCATAAACAGACAATAAATGTAAGTAGTGAAAAGGGCGAGGGAACCTCTTTTACATTCACTCTTGAAAAGGCTAAAATTTAGAATGTTAAAATCTTATAATCTGATGGAAGAAAACAGTAGATACACAATACTTCTTGTTGATGACGAACCTGACATTTTGGAATTTCTGGGGTATAACCTGCGAAAAGAGGGTTTTGTGGTTCACACTGTACAAAATGGACAAGAGGCACTTAAAGAGGCAAAGAGCATCCGTCCTCAATTGATTATTCTTGACGTAATGATGCCCGAAATGGATGGGATAGAGACCTGCGAAGAGCTTAAGAAAATCTCCAACCTCAACAATACAATTATTACTTTTCTGTCGGCAAGGGGCGAAGACTACACTCAAATTGCCGGATTTGAAGCCGGAGCAGATGATTTTATAGCAAAGCCCATAAAACCCAAAGTGTTAGTATCAAAAGTAAAAGCTCTTCTGAAAAGATATCAGCACACAGACAACTCTCAACTCGATGACCAAGCTAAAGCTGTCACTGTTGGAAGCATAACTATTGATAAAGAGAGGTATATAATTATTAAAGATAATAACGAGCTGGTGTTACCCCGAAAGGAGTTTGAACTTCTCTCCTACCTTATCTCCAAACCTGAAAAGGTTTTTACAAGAGAGGATATCTACGATAATGTGTGGGGAACTGATATTGTTGTTGGCGATCGAACCATTGATGTACACATACGAAAACTTAGAGAAAAGATAGGCACTGAGCATATCCAAACGGTAAAAGGAGTAGGCTATAAATTTGTTAAATAATTTCTCTTTAAAACTGCAACAATAACCCGATAATTGCGTAAAAGATTACATACGTCTGGGAACTAATTTTAGAATGCAATTTTAATAGATACCGAAAAATTTTCTGCTAAAAGTTTGTGAGTCATATCATAATCGCTAATTTTACAGAAACAGAAAGGCTTGTAGGCAACCATTTGTTATACAACAAAAAAACCAATCTTATGAAAAAGCTATATGTTTTGTTAATTGCAGGTTCGCTACTAATATCATTTAACGCATGTAATTCAGGCAAAAAAAAGCCTGGAAAGAAACCTGTTAAAAAGAGTGTGGTACACCAACCACTTATTGATAGTGCCCGTTTAGCCGACTCTTTAGCACTGATTGAGGCGCAAAAAGCAGCTGCAACTGAACCCGAGGTAGTACAATCTGATGACAAATATTTCCTCATCTCCGGGAGTTTTCACTCAATGACAAATGCTGAGAAATTTCAGAAAGAGTTGCAGGCACAGGGGTTTAGCTCAGAGGTTATAATTAGAAAGACAGGTCTCAATACCGATTTTTTTAAAGTGTCGTACAGATCGTTCTACGATCGTGACGAAGCTTACAATGCTCTCAGACACGAGAAGAAAATGCCAAATAACGAATCTATCTGGCTTCTGGTTAAGAACTAACTTCAAGATAGAATATTGCTATAAATTATTCATCTTCATTTCTAAAGATATCTTCCATCCGGTTTTCGGGTGAGACTAACTGTGTGTGGAGTCCAGCTTTTTGTGCTGCAACAATATTAGCTTCGGCATCATCAAGAAAAAGTGTTCTCTCCGGAATAAGCTTCTCCTTTTCAATAACTGACTGAAAAATGGAAACATTGGGTTTATGGTCATTAAGCATGAAGGAGTAATATACTTTATGAAACAGGTGTGATATTGAGCTGTACCCTGTGGCAAACCCATCGAAATAATCTACATGAATAGAGTTTGTGTTACTTAGCAGCAGCACATGGCTATTCTTCTTCAAACGTTCAATTATCTTAACCCTCTCCAAAGGCAGATTTACCAGCATAACACACCATGCACTTCTTATCTCACTGTCAGATATCTCTACTCCTGCCAGCTCCCTGATGCCATCATAAAACAGATCCTCTGAAATCTCACCCACCTCTAATCTTAAGAAAATCTCGCTGTGTAATCCGGGCTTAATCCATTTTTCAACATTGCTAATGCCAAGTTTTTTAAATGCATTAATTGTGCGGTCAATATCTAGATTTACAACAACTCCGCCCAGGTCAAATATTATTGTGTCTATAGAAGAAAGATCAATCATGTAAAAACTTCTTAAAGCTATTTGATAATATAAATTAACTTATTACTTTTGCATCCGCTGAAAGCAGATGTTATCTATTCAGAGAATGTTCTGAAAGTAAAGATACTAAATATATTGCGTTTAAGTAGGGCCTATAGCTCAGTTGGTTAGAGCACCTGACTCATAATCAGGGGGTCCCTGGTTCAAGCCCAGGTGGGCCCACTACGAAAAAGGGGGATTAGATTTTGTCTAATCTCCCTTTTCTATTTATCAATCAACCTATTCTGGTTGTTACGCTGATTTGGTGTAGTGGCTAAATATTATTTTGAAGAGCTACAAGAAATAATTAGCCATTCTAAAGTAGAAGAACTCCCTATCTCTTGTACCTTGATTTATCATTACAAATCTTTGTATTCTGCTATTAATACTCTCAACAATTGCATTAGTTGCATTGAATTTGAGATAGTTTCAGAACAACAAGTAAGTTTCTTTCGACCATTAATTTGAATAATAGGTATCGACTGCGAGCCAGTGCCTCCATAACCGTATCACCATTTTTCAAAACTTCTTCTTTGTAGACAAATCTTCTCTTATTGTATTTTTTTTCTTCTGCTTCGTACTGTTTTTTTCTTACGACCTCTTGTCTTTTATATTCTTCATATTTGAGTCGTTTTTCTCTTAATGCTTCTTGCCTGTAACGAATCCTTACTGCCGGGCTGGTTTCTAATAAATCTTTGATAATGTGGAATTTGTCTGCAATTTGACTCGCATTACAAAAAACTTCTTCTCCAAATTTCGCATAAGTGGAAGACATATCCCTTGTCATTGTTTCAACAACTTCAACTTTATTTCCCACCTTTGCAATTGCTTTTTGTATTTCATGTGACCTGATTGACTTTACTAACATCGCAATCTTTCCTGTATCACGATTGCATATTTAGTTTCTCCACCTCTTTCCACACAACAGCACTTGCTCCGAGAACTGCGATTTGGTCGCCGGGGAGTTTTGAGGGTAGAAGCTTCACCTTATTAGTGTAGAGGTAACACATGTTCTCTTCCATATATCTCTTAGTAGGTTTAAAAATCAGGTCACCGGCGAGGGCAAGACCTCCAAACATAAATACTGCTTCGGGGCTTGAGAATGCCACAAAGTCGGATATTGCTTTGCCCAGATATTTACCTGTTATCTCAAAAGCTTCCAATGCCAGCTTGTCCCCTTTCATTGCAAGGTCATACACCATCTTTGATGTAATAGTATCGGAAGCAATGCTTCTCAGTTCGCTTGGAATTTGAGTATCAGCAATTAGCTCAGAAACAGTACGAACTATTCCTGTTGCTGAGGCATAAGTTTCGAGACAGCCTTTACGTCCGCAACCACACATGCGGCCTTCAGAAGCCACAACAACATGTCCCAGTTCACCGGCAAAACCGTCGTGCCCCAGTACCAGTTCTCCATTTACAATTATTCCACTGCCAACACCTGTGCCGAGAGTAATCATAATTACATCTTTCATCCCTTTAGCTCCTCCATACATCAACTCACCCACAACAGCCGAATTGGCATCGTTGGTTAGTACAATAGCCGGATAGTCAAAATACTCTTTCATTAATTTAACAAAAGGAACTACATCACCCCATCCAAGGTTTACAGCACTAACAATCTCTCCAGTATAGTAGTTTGAGCTGGGAGCTCCAATACCAATACCCATCACCTCAAGGTCGGAGCCTGCTACAGCAACTGTTTCCTTAATAGTTTTTGCAAGAACATCGAGATACTTTTTTACATCTACGTTTGTCAATGTAGGAGTATGCCCTTCAGCCAGAATATCTCCACTTTTATCTACAACACCTATGGTAGTATTTGTTCCACCTATATCAATTCCTATTGAAACCTGTTTTTTCATTTTAATATGCTTTTTTTATATTGATATATAACATGAATAAGACAAATATATGATTTTTATTTTGAAGCAGTCTCTTTGCCATCTAATGATTGACTTAAAACTAATCTGTTAAAACAGTTTTTTATTATAAATCCCTTTTTGTCTGCTCTCTTTCTGTCCAAAATACCAGGTGAGGTCGAAGAATGGCAAGATGGCAACATTTGATTTTGAGGGAATATTATACTGACCTGCTGAGAAGGAGAATCCCACCGAAAGAGAGAAGCTTTGCGTTATGAATGTCTGCATCTCAGTTCTGTTTTCAAACGACCAGTTACCGGTAAAGTTTCCGAAGAAGAAGTTGAGTGATGTTCCAAGGTAGAGATAGTCGTATGCTTTCCAGTCGCCACGGGCCTTCACATAGCCGCTAACACCTTGTCTGGTGAGAGCAGGACCGCGATTTGTGAGGAAATGATGTTTAAGTTCAGTCATGGTACTTTCGCCAAAGGGGATTCCGAAATCAGCACCTCCGCTGAGCGTTAATATTACAAACGGCTGCCTTTGTATGCAGCCCACATCGTGATAGAGTGCGTAACTGAAGAACACTTCGTTTCGTACAGAAAGAACAAAAGGTATTGTAGTTAGCGAGTCAACATAGTCGTAGTGTCCACTGTTTTGTGCCCAATGAAACCCCGGAGTAGCACTGTACAATCCGTGCCGTGAAGAGATAATGATACGATTGTTGTACCATCTCTTTTTAATCATCAGGTTAGGAACCCAAAAATCGTATCCAAGAACTGCAGAGAGCTCTAATCCATGTTTCAATCCGTATCGCGATGGTGTTGTAAGGCTAATATTCCCGGAGCTTTTGTACACGGTGTTGGCCGATTCGCTATTCCAGAATATGTCGTCTCTACTCTGGCTCCCTCTTGAGCCCATAGGTTGAACAGGGTTGAAAGCGTTGGCATCCCTGTTTTTCTCATAAGCATCTTTTTGGCGCTTCTTTATCTGCCTTTTGGAGGTTCCTTTGTTGAGTTTCTGCTTTTTGTTCGACTGGGCATACATCCCGGCAGGCAGGAGCAGAAATATTATTAGTATATATATTCGGTTTATTCGCATATTATAATAACAAACAGACCTGAAAAATATTGTAAACAGTGTGAAAAAATTGATATTATCACACTGTTTCAATAATATTAAGTTTCGTATCTTTAATGTCGAACAGAATTAGGTCGGCACGTTTTCCCTCAGCTATTGTGCCCCTGTCGTTCAACCCGTATAACTTTGCAGGATTGGTTGAAGCCATATCGATTGCTTCGTTTAAGCTGCATCCGGTAAACTTCATCATGTTACCAACACCAACCCGTAACGGTAGTGATGCCCCGGCAAAGCAGTTTGCTTTTGGAAACATGATTATTCCCTCTTTGGTCAGCTCAACGTCATTCCCATCCCACACATAATTGCCGGGAGGCATCCCTGCCAGCATTGTCATGTCGGAAGTAAGGATAGTGCGTTTTGCTCCTTTTGCACGATAGAACACCTTTACCATCTCAGGGCGCAGATGAAAACCATCTAGAATCATACTACTCATAATTCGGTCGTCAGCAAGTTGCATCCAAAGCGGATTTTCAAAACGGTTGATGCTGTTTGCCATTCCGTTACCGAGGTGAGTAACCGTTTTAGCCCCGGCATCAGCTGCCCGCTCAATATCCTCGGCACTTCCGTTGTGATGACCGAGGGAGACAACAATACTATTTTTCACACACTTTTTTATGAACTCAACCGCCCCTTCAACTTCGGGTGCCAAGGTAATCTGAATGATTTTTCCATCGGCAGCATCATTCAATCTTCGGAACTCATCCCAATGGGGATTGCGAACATCCTCAAGCCTGTGTGCACCATAAAAGCCTTTTAAAGTAGAGATGTAAGGGCCCTCAAGGTGAAACCCGGGGACAGAGTATGCCACTTCAGGGTTTTGCAATGATTTTGCAAGATTAGCAAATGACCTTTTCAACGATTCAAAAGAGCCGGTTATTACCGTAGGCATGAAGGTTACAACACCATTTTTACGATGTTCTCTCACTACTCTGAGCATTTCGTCAACAGATAGGTCAGGCTTTGAAAATTCAATGCCTACATATCCGTTAACTTGATTGTCAAACAGAGCAGGGGCGATGTATCGCGTGGCAGCTGCCTCACTACTGAAACTCTTTATCTTCGATATTTTTTGAATAATTCCATCTTCAATCTCAATAGAAACCTTGCTGTTATCAGAGTATAAAACAGCCTCTATTACTCTCATTTTGTTGTGTATTTAATGAATTTGTAAAATAGCCCAAGCAATAAAGAGCAATAACCCAACAAATAGCCATGCATAGAGGAATCCTACCCAATCTTCACGATATCTTTTTGCAAACCCTTTCCATCGTGCAACTGTGAACCATGACGGTAAATCAAGCAACAGAAGGTCATGCCCCATCTCGGCAGCCATAGGTTTTTGCCCATTCTTTATCCTATCCTCATCAGAGAGTCTCAGCATGTTATCGAAGAATTTGTCAATCTTCTCTTTCGGTTCAGCCTTTGTAATCAGACTCACAAAAACCAACATGATAAACCCGATTAGCATAGCCCAACCAAAAGGTTCAGCGCGCCATTTATAAACGATTTCCAAAGTGCCTGAGTGCATGTAATTTAATGTGTAGTACAAAATGTAAGATGAGAGCACCCCGGAAATGGCTCCATACCTGTTTGCTCGTTTCCACACTATCCCACCAAAAATCATGATTCCCATAAATGCGGCAATAGTTTCGATAAAAAGAAATGCGTGTAAAACGCTTTTTACGTAGAGAGCAAACAGGACACCCAGAAGTGTGAGAGCCAGACTGGATATCCGTCCCATTCTCAGTAGCTCCTTATCTGTGGGGTTCTCTTTAATGTATCCCTTAAAGATATTTTGTGTGAAAAGTGCCCCGGTGTTTACCATGAAATTTGATGCTGAGGACATATTTGCTGCAAGTATTGAAGCAACCATTAGTCCGGTGAGGCCGGGAAAAAGAAGCTCACGGGTGGCATACCCAAATGCCATCTCGGGGTCGTTAAGATTTTTACCGTTTTGAATAACTAGAGCAGCTACAATCAGTCCGGTAAAAGCCCAGCCGATGGTAACCAGACGCTTCACAAACGAGCCATAGGTCTGACCGATTCTACCGTCACGCTCTGTTTTGCCGGTAGCGCACATCGAAACCATGTGAGGCTGTGCGGTAATTCCAACCACTCCGTTAAGTGCAAGCATAACTATTGTAAACCATCCGATACCCAGTTCGGGACTAAACATATTAAAAAAGTTCTCGGGCAGCGTTTGTCGCATTCCTGAAATCCCTCCTACTTCTCCTATGCCCATTGGGATAAGCATGATTGAAAGGATAATTATCATAAAACCCTGAATGAAGGTGGCATAAGCTGACGAAACCAATCCCCCGAAGAAACTGTAAATTATAAATGCTAAGGTCATTCCGTAAACCACTCCGTCGGTGGAGACCATATTTGATGTTGCAACAGAAATTACCTTACCTGCCCCTTTAAGCATTGCTCCTTGAGCAAAAATGAAAAAGAGGATTGCAAAGATTGAATAGAAGAGAGCCATTGATTTGCCATAGCGGTCTTCAACAATCTCTCCTACCGTTGTGCGTTCACTTCTGCGATACCACGGGGCAATCAACCAGTAGAATGGTGTGATAACCATGTTTTTCCACTGATACCAGATAGAGGCAAACCCCATCTGAAAGCTGGCACCTGTTTGTGCTACAAAATTCTCGGAGTGCGTACCAGCTCCAAAACCCTGAGCAATCATAATCCATTTGCTAAACGAGCGGTTGCCTCTAAAGTAGCTGTCGCTATTTTTTACACGTTTAGTAAGCCACAGTCCGTAACCCGTAATTCCTAAAAAATAGACTACTACTACAGTAGTGTCTAACCAGTTAAAACTATTTTCCATAATTTCTATTTTAGCAGTGATGTAGAGCCTTCATCCAGAAACAGCCATGTTGCAGGATGTTTTTGAAATAGAAATCTTCATTACTCTTCGTTATCTTGATTAAATATTTTTAAGAAAATTTGATTCCCGCACTTTCTGCCAATTCTCACTTGTAAAGTCGGGGAATTTAACAGGGATACTTCCTAGTTCGGTTGACAGTTTTGTTAGCGGAACAATAACAGACCAATTTACTCCGTCGTACACATCCATGTCTAAAGGTAACCCTTTGTTCAGACTGTTAAACAGTCGGTAGAACTCCAGATAGTCTATACCTCCGTGGCCTCCGTTACTCTCAGCATCCTTTTTCATCTTTGTCCAGATAGGATGTTGGAATTTCTCTCTCATCTCACCGTACTTCACATCATCAATCCATTTGTGCCCCAGATGCTCGTCGTACAGTGATAGCCTGCTGGGGTAACCTTCGTGGTATGCTCTTGTGCCTGCTAATGCATTTATCCGGTTGTAGGGACGGGGTGTTACCACATCGTGCTGAAGCAGAATAGTTCGTCCTTTATCCGTTTTTATTAGTGAGCTGTTCATGTCTCCGCGTGAGAAATGATTGCGGTTGTAGAACTCATCATCAGGTGGTAGGGTGGTGCTATATTCAGGCATACTTGCAGCCAACGAGCTCATGGAAACGAGGTGGTCGAACCTGTCGCCCCGGCCGATACCCATGTAGTTAGCAACTGGTCCCAGCCCGTGAGTGGGGTAGAGATTTCCGTCCTGATTAGCATGAAGCCGCAGTCTCCACTGTTTATAGTATGCACCTGTTTCAGGATCGTTACTGTTGACAAACATCTTCTGCAAAATCGGATGGATGTAGGCAGCTTCGGCATGAGTAAGTGTTCCGAACACATTGTTATTTACCATATTCTGAACCCAAAGCTCCTCCTCTCCGTAACAAACATTCTCAAGCATCATGCAGTGGCGTTGTGTCTCTTCGGCTGTATTCACCAAATCCCAAGACTCCTTAATGGTAAATGAAATTGGAACTTCCGAAACCACATGTTTTCCCTGTTGCATGGAATAGACTGCCATGCGGGCATGATCCGGCGCAGGAGTGGCAATTACCACCAGGTCGATATCGTCACGTTTAACCATCTTTTTCCACACCTCCTCATCACCGTAGTAGAGCTTAACCTTAGGTTTTTTCCCATTAATCTCCTTCAGATTTTCAAACGCTCTTTTTGCCCTGTCTTCCCGGGCATCGCAGATGGCTACTATTTTTGCATTTGGCTGAAATGTGTTGATAGTTCTCACATGCCCCTTCCCTCTGTTTCCAACTCCGATAATCCCAACCCTAACCTCTTTTATTGGTGCATGGGTTAGCTCCATTACAGAGCTGCCGACAGCCCCGGGTGCTTTAGCCAAACTATCTATTTTTTCCTGAATATCCTCTTTTGCAAAAACCTTACTTGCCGACAGTCCTAAAAATCCAGCACTTAGTGCCGATAGTTTAATGAAATCTCTTCTATTCTGTTTTGTCAAGATATTTTGATTTAAAATTTTACTCCGTTTTGGTTGGCAAGATAATATATATATATTTATTTTCATCAACCAACATACTAAAAATGGTCATAAAAGATTTATTTTGTTATAGTTTGTTACATCATAATTAAAAAACTAAAGAAACTTTGGTCGTTCAAAAGTTTCCATAGTGAAAAAAGTTTTATATGTTTGCAGCATGGAACAAAAGAGAAATGCAATAATCGTACAATCATGGGAGTTATTCAGAAAGTACGGAATTAAAAGTATCAGCATGGACGATATCGCCCGTGAAATGGGGATTTCGAAAAAGACTCTATACCATGTTGTGAAAGATAAAAATGAGTTGGTTGGTGAGGTTGTTGAGGTTCTTAAGGAGATGATAGCAGAGTTTTGGGCTGTTTTTCACGATGAAACCCTGACAGCATTGGAGCAGCATTGCAAACAGAAAGATACAATTAAAGATTTACATAAACACTTCAACCCAACCTTTGCGTTTGATTTACAAAAGTATTACCCCAAATTAAACAGAGACCTGATTGACTGGCGAAAGAAGGTGATAATGGATGCGCATATTGCCAATATTGAAAAGGGGAAAAAGGAGGGTCTGTTTCGCCGCGATGTAAATGTGAATATTATTGCCAAGCTGCTCATTGCTCACCATATCTTCACATTCGATCCTGCTAATGAAATTTTTAGTATTGAAGAGGTGATGGATTTTAAGATTGTTGAGCAGGTTCATATGTATCACTTGCGAGGGCTCTGTACCTTGACCGGGATAACGGAGATTGATAAACTTTTTAGTAGAGATGATGAATAAAAAAACAACTACAATGAAGTATATTTTAATTGGTGCTATGTTGTTGGTAATGGTTTTTATACCAAAAAACATTTCTGCACAAACAGACACCCTAACTGTTTCGTTTAACGAAGCACTCGATTATGCAACTGAGAATGCCTACATGAGCAAAAGTGCAGGCTACGATATTGAGGCAGCAAAAAAACAGGTATGGGAGTATATTGCACTTGGTCTTCCACAGGTGAACCTCTCCGGTGGATTAATTGATAATCTCTCTATTCAGGAGAACTATTTTAAACAAGGGGATTCGCTTATTAGTATAAAGTTCGGAACACAATATTCATGGAATATGGGAGGACGAGTTGACCAGCTTATTTTTGACGGTTCATACTTTCTTGGTGTGAAGGCCAGCAGAATATTTGTTGAAATATCGAAGGTGAAGAGGGATAAGACGGAGATTGATGTCAGGGAGAATGTGGCTAAGGCCTATCTTGTAGCACTTGTAGCTAAAGAGAATTTTGCTGTATTTGAGAAAAACATGAAGGTGAATGAGCAGACTTTGAAAGAGACAAAAGCTCTGTATGAGAATGGTTTCAGAGAAGATATGGATGTTGACCAGATACTGTTGATGGTTAATAACAGCAGAAATATGACCCTCGAAGCAAAACGGCAACTGCTTGTTGCCAAGTCGGTATTGAAGTTTGCTATGGGAGTGAAGATTGACGACCCGCTAATATTGAATGACAATTTAAATAATCTTATCATTCCTGTTCTGTCGGAGGAGATTAACTTTAACTCTTTTATCTTAACCAACTTGGTTGATTACACTATCTCTGAAACTCAGGAGGAGATACAGCAATTAAAAGTGAAGAGTGAGCAGGCTCAGTACTACCCCAAGCTAAATGCATTTTATAATTATACACATTATGAGTCAGGAGAAAAATTCGGCAAAATGAACAACAGTAACGGCCAGATGTTGGGACTTTCGCTCACAATGCCCATTTTCACCACCGGACGGCGTAGCGCTATTGTGAAAAAGGAGAAGATAAATTTGTTGAAAGTGCAAAATGAAAAGGAGATGATGGGAGAGAATCTGCGAAGGGAATTTTTGGTGGGAACAACAAACCTTTTGAATGCGAGAGAGAAATTTAATAATGATAAATTTGGGGAAGAGGTAGCAGGAAGAATTTACGATAAGACAAGAATAAAGTTTCAGAACGGACTGGCCACAAGTACTGAGCTGTCACAAAACGAAGGGCAGTACATTCAGTCGCAGATTAATTTTATACAATCAACACTTACTGTGCTTGATGCATTTATTCAGTATAAAAAAGCCCTCGGAAAGCTTTAGGATGCTGAGCGACAGTGAAGTCCCGGGATTTACGATGTGGGGATGCTGAGCGATAGCGAAGTCCCGCCTATGCGGGATGGGGATGCTGACAACTAATTGTAAAACAAAAAAACACTCAGTGCCTCTGTGCCTCTGTGTTAATTGCTTGCTAAATTTCTGATGTGGGGAAAGCAAAAAAGCACTCAGTGCCTCTGTGTTAATTGCTTGCTAAATTTCTGATGTAAGGAAAGCAAAAAAGCACTCAGTGTCTCAGTGCCTCTGTGTTAGTTTATTGCTAAATTTCTGATGTGGGGAAAGCAAAAAAGCACTCAGTGTCTCAGTGCCTCTGTGTTAGTTTATTGCTAAATTATAGAAAGTTAAAAACAGAATAATATAAATTATAAATGATGAAAAAAATAGTATCAATAGCTCTTTTGGCAATATTGGTTTCTTGTTCGTCAAACGACAAAAAAGCGAAGGAGGATTTGCTAAATGAATATAAGACAGAGCTCAGCAAACTAAAGAAAGAGATATCGAAGCTGGAGAAGGAGATGGCGGATGATTCGGGGCAGGGTGTTGTTAAGGTAATCCTAAAGCCTGTTGGGATAACAAGTTTCAAACACTATGTTGACGTTACCGGAAATGTAAGTGCCGACAAAAATATTCTTGTCAGTCCTGAGGTGATGGGTAATCTTATCTCAATAAATGTTGGTGAGGGTGACCATGTGAAAAAGGGTCAGGTGCTGGGAAGGCTGAATACCGAGATGATTGAGCGGTCGATACGTGAGGTTAAGATAAATCACGATCTTGCCGTTACAACCTACAAACGGCGTAAAAATTTGTGGGATCAGAGTATAGGTTCTGAGATGGAGTACCTGCAGGCAAAATCGAACAAAGAGGCTCTTGAGCAGAAGCTGGAGGCGTTAAAAGCACAGCTTGACATGGCCGTAATTAAGTCCCCCATAAATGGTGTTATTGATGAGATAATTTTGCGTGAGGGAGAGATGGCATCTCCTCAAATGCCATTTGCACGTATTGTAAACATCAACAATATCTACATCACTGCGGATGTTTCGGAGATGTACCTGACAAAGATACACAAAGGGGATAAGGTGGGTATTGAGTTTCCTGTTCTGAACAGAACGATCAAAAAGAGAATCTTCCGAATATCGTCTGTTATCGACCCTTCGTCACGTACTTTCAGGGTGAGGGTTAACCTGAATAACGAAGATAATCTGATTAAGCCAAACATGATGGCCGTGCTGAAACTTCTCACCTACTCCAACGATAGTGCCATTGTTGTACCTTCAATATTAGTGAAAAAAGATTTCACCGGAGAGTTCATCTTTATTGCCGAAAAAGATGGTGACAGATGGATTGCCCGAAAGAGGTATCTGGAAACAGGCATCAAAAATAATAACAAAACAGTTGTTACTGAAGGGCTGACGGGAGAGGATAAGATAATTGTTAAAGGATATGCGCAGGTTGTTGACGGATCGGATATTGAGCAGCCACTCCCATAGCCCTTCCCAGAGGGAAGAGGAGTAGAGTGTCTCAATAATTGATGTGAGAATATCCGATAAGAAATACAAATTAAGCAAAAAGGAGTTAAGCTAATGAAAGAGAAAGTATCATCACGAAAATTTAAGCCTACGTTGTGGGCTCTTGAAAATAAGAATACCGTATATATTTTAACTCTGTTTCTTCTGATTTCAGGGATATGGTCCTACAAGTCGATGCAGCGGGAACTCTTCCCTGAAGTGGTTATTCCATACATTATGGTTACCACAACATATCCGGGTAATAGTCCGCTTGATATAGAGAACCTTATCACCCGGCATATCGAAAAGGAGTTGAAAGACCTTAATGGTGTTAAGAAGATGACATCGGCATCGTATCAGGATATAAGTATGATAGTTGTTGAGTTTGAAGCTGATGTTGAGGTTGAGCAGGCTAAGTGGGATGTTAAAGATAAGGTTGACAATGCCAAGCGCGAACTGCCCGATGATTTAACCAATGACCCGGTAGTTAATGATATTGACTTTGCTGAGTTTCCGATAATGAACATTAACATTTCGGGCGATTACAGCATCTTTGAGTTGAAGAAGTTTGCTGAAGATTTGCAGGATGATTTCGAGTCATTGAAGGAGATACGTGAAGCGAAGATAGGTGGAGTTGATGAGAGGGAGATTAAAATTGAGGTTAACCCGCATAAGATGACGGCTTATGATCTGTCATTTATGGATATTGAGATGGCGATTCAGGCTGAGAATATTACTATGGGTGCAGGTGAGGTTGTTGTTGACGGAACCAGGCGCTCAATCCGGGTGCAGGCCGACTACTCAAACATGAATCAAATTCGCAATACCATCATTAAGGATATTGACGGGAAAGCAATCTACATAAAAGATGTAGCTGAAGTTATTGATGGATTTGAAGAGAAGAGCTCCATCTCACGGCTGAATAAAAAACCGGTTGTCTCTTTAGGTATTGTGAAAAAGAGTGGAGAGAATCTGCTGGATGCCACCGATAAGATTTTTAGAATTATCGATGAAAAACAGCTGAATAACTCTCTGCCAAAAGACCTGAAAATTACGGTAACTGATGATAAGTCTGTGTTTATCCGTGATCAGATAGGCAATCTGGAAAATAGTATTCTGATGGGGATATTGTTGGTGATTATTATTCTCTATCTCTTTATGGGATTGCGAAATGCCATATTTTCGGGACTTGCCATTCCAATGTCGATGTTCATATCATTTCTGATTTTGAAACAGATTGGCTATACAATAAATACGATGGTACTCTTTAGTCTGGTGCTGGCTCTAGGGATGCTTGTGGATAATGCAATTGTGGTGATTGAGAATGTTTATAGAATGATGGAGCATGGAGTGAAGAGGGAGGTAGCGGTGAAAAATGGCACTAGTGAAATTGCCATCCCTATAATCTCATCAACAGCTACCACTCTTGCTGCATTCCTTCCACTGATTTTCTGGCCGGGTATTGTAGGTAGCTTTATGAGATACCTACCCGTAACACTAATTATTGTTTTGTCTTCGTCGCTTTTTGTGGCACTGGTGCTGAATCCTGTTTTTGCATCACGTTTTATGAAACTTGAAGATACCGGGGAAAAGAGAAATAATAGTAAGGTGTTTGTTATTACAGGAATAATGGCGTTAACAGGTGTTGTTTTCTATTTTCTTGGAGATATGCTAACAGGTAACCTGCTACTGTTGCCACTGCTTGTTACGCTGTTTAACCTGTCACTTCTTAAACCTGCCTCCGTGTGGTTTCAGAGTAAGGCACTACCTGCTTTAGAGTCAGGATATGAGAAGCTTCTACGTAAAGCCCTCGGGCGTAAAACCTCTGTGTGGCTTATGGCTATTGCTGTTTCAGCATTTTTCCTTTCAATACTGTTCTACAAGATGACAAACCCCAACGTGATATTTTTTCCCGAAAATGAACCACGGGCTCTTTACGTAACAATGGAGTTGCCTCTGGGCTCAGACATTGAAACCACTGACGCTTTAACGACAGATGCAGAGGATATCCTCTATACGGCACTTGACCCCTACATGCATATTGTACAGTCGATTGGTGTTACCGTTGGAAGGGGTAAAGGGGAGATGTTTGAAAATGCAAAACCACCAAATAAATCACTCACAACAATAACGTTTGTCGATTTTAAAGATAGAGACGGAATTAGCACAAGTGAGATAATGAAGGTGTTAACGGAGAGTCTTAAAGGTTTTATCGGGGCGAAAATATTTATTGAAAAAGATGCACACGGCCCTCCTGTTGGCAAACCTATCAATATTGAGATTTCGGGTGACGATTACGAGAATCTTATTACTCTGTCGAAGGAAATTAAATCGCTTATTGATGAGGATCATATCCCCGGTATAGAGAACCTGAAGCTGGATATCAATACCAATAAGCCTGAGATGTTGCTCCATGTCGACAGAGAAAAGGTAAGAAGAATGGGACTGTCTACACGTGATGTGGTGTGGCAACTTCGAACTTCTCTCTACGGAAATGAGGTTAGTAAATTTAAGGCCGGGGAGGATGAGTACGACATAATGTTGCGCTTTCAGGACAAATACAAGAATGATGTTACCTCGTTGATGAACCAGAAGATAAAGATTGACAAAAACGGTAAGAAGGGTTTGATTCCTATCTCTGCTGTTGCCACTTACGATTATGAGTCGACATACGAAACTATTCAGAGGATTGACAACAGAAGAGAGATAACTATCTACTCCAATATTGAGGAGGGGTACAATGGTAACGCAATAAATGAGCGGATAAGGGATCTGCTCGAAGGGTATCAGATGCCTGCGGGATACAGATGGAAAATTACTGGAGAGCAGGAGAATCAAAAAGAGACATCCGATTTTCTGGTAATAGCAATGCTGTTGGCCATTGCTTTAATCGCAATGATTCTGATTACTCAGTTTAACTCCGGAGTTAAACCGGGGATAATTATCGGTACTGTTGGGTTGAGTACTATAGGCGTGTTTATGGGGCTTGGCACGTTCAATATGGATTTTACCATTCTGATGACCGGCGTAGGGCTTGTTTCGCTTGCAGGAATTGTTGTGAATAATGGTATTGTTTTGATTGACTATATCGACCTTCTGCGAAAGAGCAGAAAGAGTGAATTGAATCTTCCCGAAGATGGCAGACTTCCAGAGAAGGAGGAGGTTGACCTTGTTGTACGTGGAGGTATAACACGTTTGCGCCCTGTTCTGCTAACGGCTATCACTACTGTGCTGGGACTGATACCAATGGCAGTAGGATTGAATTTTGACTTTTTCGGACTACTCTCCGAGCTTAATGCACATATCTATTTTGGTGGTGATAATGCTGATTTCTGGTCGCCCATGGCGTGGACAGTAATTTTTGGTTTGTCAATATCAACAGTACTGACCCTCATCCTTGCACCGGTGATGTACAATCTTGCAGTAAGGGTGAGAAATGGAATGAAGATGAGTCAGGTAGAATAATATTTAATGTCGGCAAGAAAACGGATAAATTTATTGAAATTCCTACCCGCACCCCTCATTCCCTGCCTGCAGCAGGCAGGCCCTGAAGGGGTTGAACCATTGTAACAACAAGGTGTTTGCGTATTGAATACCGAGGATGGTTTATTAACCTCCAACGCTCTAATGACCTACGGACGAGGTTTTAGGCCGGCGCAAACCTTCGTTCGTCACCGCCGGGGGCGGGGTCAACGAAGCGTTAGCGTGTGTGGGGCGATCTAATAAATTCAGCTTATAAATTCGTTGAATTCCCGGATATATATTATTTTGAGGAGCTACGAAAGTGATTTCTTGATATTGTTTTATAATCAACAGAGCATGCTATCCCTCTTTCACCACGTAGTTAGAGGGAAAGAGGGTAGGGTTTGCACTTCTATAC
>JALVBA010000237.1 GCA_027010905.1 Marinilabiliaceae bacterium | reverse complement strand
GTTCCTATACCGTCCGTTTCAATTTTATTTTCCCATGCTCTGCCTTCACTCTCTTCAAAGGTAGATACGAAACTTGCACCTTCTTTATATTCAATCAGGTTGGTCATTGTTTTATAATATGCTTCAACACTAATATTAAATCCCCTAAAAGAGTATGCTGAACCCAACGCATATTGTATTGATTTTTGTGGTTTGATATTATCTGTAACCGGCAGCCATAAATCTGTTGGCATTCCCTTTGTTTCACTTGTAAGCAGATGAAGATATTGAGTCATGTGTGAATATGCCGCTTTAACTGACAATTTCGGATTGATCATATATCTTAAAGAAAAACGGGGTTGCAACGATTGATAAAGTGTGTTGCTAACATAAAATCCTGAATAATGAACACCTGTATTTACTTTAAGTTTATCAAATACTTTAAATTCATCTTCTGCAAAAACTGAATACTCTTGTGCATAGATATTTTTGTTTCCAAAAATTGTATCTACCTTAATATCAGAATCATTACTGCTCAATTTCATTGCTTGTATACCCGGGTTAAATGTATGGTAAATATAGTTTGCCCCGAATTTTATATTATGTTTTGGGGTTGGAATATAATCAAAATCAATTTTTGCAGAATAATCTTCAATTCCCGAATTATAACCAAAGCCAAATTTCGTGAATTCTTTGTTGTCAGAATCTTCAAATTCCGAAATCATTCCATAATTAAATAAGTATTTGCTATATGTTAAAGTAGTGTTAGAAAAGAGTTTGTTCCCAAGTATATGATTCCATCTAAAAGCAGAGGTTACATTTCCCCATTTTAAGTCAAAATCAAATATATCAACCTGGCTTTCCCATGTCTCTTTTGTTTTTGCATAGGCTTTATCCCTTCCTGTATAAACACTTAAATATACCCTGTCTTTATCCGAAAACTTGTGATTGACTTTTGCGTTTATATCCCAAAAATAGTATCCCATTTTTGTAGAATTATTTTTATCATTTTCAAACAGCATTTTTTGTACCGGACGTGATAAAGCATCAATATATGTTCTTCTTGCTGAAACAATGAATGCCGTTTTATCCTTAATTATAGGCCCTTCAAACATAAACTTTGATGATATTAAACCTATTGAAACTGCACCTGAATATTTTTTCATGTTCCCTTCTTTCATCCTTATATCTAAAACCGATGATAAGCGTCCGCCGTACCTTGCAGGAAAGCCTCCTTTTATGATACTAACGTCACTAATTGCATCTGAATTAAATACAGAAAAGAAACCGAACAAATGGTTGGCATTATATACAGGTACACCGTCAATAAGAATTAAGTTTTGGTCAGCACCGCCACCCCTGACAAATAAGCCACTTGTCCCTTCTGAACCTGACTGCACCCCCGGTAAAAGTTGAATTGCTTTTAAAACATCCACCTCACCAAGCAGTGCAGGAATTTTTTGGATAGTTTTAATTGAAACATCTATCCTGCTCATTTCAACTTTTTCTACTTCTGTTTTTTTTGCACTAACTGTAACCTCCTCAATTTCGTTATTCTGTTTTAGCGAAAAATTAATGTGCTTATCTTCCTTTAAATCTATTTGAACTGTTTGTGCTGAATATCCGATATATGAAACTGTTAATTTAATAGTGTTTTCAGGAATAGTTAAACTATAAAAACCGTAAGTATTGGTTATAGTTCCTATATTGGACATATCAGCTAAATATACTGATGCACCGGGTAGTTTTTCACCTGATTCGGCACTTTCAACATATCCAGTAATGGTATGTTTATGTAATAATGAAGATGTTCTAATAGGCTGATTATTTTTATTCATATAAATCACTATTTTTTCACCAATTTGTTTATAGTTTAATTCTGAATCATTAAGTATATCTTCAATAATATATCTTACTGGCTTATTGTTATAACTCTTAGTAATTCTACTGTTTAGGACTTGATTATTACTGTTGTACGCCATTGAAATACCCGTTGTATTTTCTAATTGCTCAAATGCATCTGTTAGTGTAATATTATTGAATGAAATAGATGCTTTTTGGGTTAAGTTATTTTTTTGACTATAACTATACAAAACGGTAAATAATAGCAATATTGCTATGCTAAATTTCTTCATTATTATGTGTTATTTGATTTTCGTAATATGAATCTAACTCTTTTATTATTTGGTTTTATTGGTGTTTCTTTAAACATAAATTCGCCAGTTTTCCATGCTAATTAGTTTGGTGTTGTTGTCTTATATTTTTCAATGTTTTTATTGCTAAATATCCAACAGTAATTATTTTGCTTTAAGGATAAGTTAAAACTGCATCTTTATTCAACCATACCTTTAAGTCATCAGCCAATAAAATATCTTTACCTTTTTCGTTTGAGGATATTTTAATTGTTTTATAAGTATGTCGAAGAAAAATACGAACACCCCTATTCTGAATTAAATAATATTTTTTGTAGCCGAATAGTGGTTACAGAGAAATAAGAGTTTCGTTATTTTGCTGACAATTTTAGTGCTGTTCGATTGCAAAAAGGATAACCTGTTTTTCACAAAGACTAAAGGACGGGAGCTGTCTGACAGGTTGATTGAACTTAAAGTGAAGAATAAACTTTCTTGGTAGCTTTTGCCAACACACTAGCTAATTTCATACCCCACCATTTTCAAATCATCCCAAAACTGAGGATAGGATTTTGAGACAACAGCCGAATTCTTAATTATCACTGAAGAGAGACGGGATGCTGCAGGAGCAAAGGCCATAGCCATACGGTGGTCTTCGTAGGTGTCAATTTCAACAATCTCCCCTTTGGGCAGTTCACTCTTTTCTCCTTTCCACTCCAAAGTATCAACATCGTTTGTTGTGAGCATAAAACCCAATTTGCCCAGCTCTTTTATCAATGCATTAATACGGTCGGTCTCTTTAATCTTCAGTGTTTGCAGTCCGATAAAGGAGAATGGCACATTAAGCAGACAGCAGGTTACAACCACTGTTTGTGCTAAGTCGGGTTGATTGATAAAGTTATATTTGAATGATTTTGGGGATGTCTCGCTTGAAGATAGAGTAAGCCCCTTACGTGTGAATTTGGATTCAACACCCAGCTTTTTGAATATCTCTAAAACTTTAGAGTCTCCTTGTAAACTATTCCTACTCAATCCCTGCAAAACAACCTCAAGCTCCGGATTCAAGGCCACTATCTCATACCAGTACGATGCTGCACTCCAGTCGGCCTCAACACTCATCTGTTTAGGGCAGTAGTTTGCCTCCGGAATAATTATCGTCTTATCGTCGTGCCATAAACCTTTTACACCATACTCTTCCATTAGATTTAGAGTAAGGTCGATGTATGGCTTTGAGATAATGTCACCTTCGAGATGAATAGTTAATCCGTTCTCCACCTGAGGAGCAATCATCAGCAGGGCAGAGATGTACTGGCTACTAATATTTCCAGGCAGGTTAATATCACCTCCCTTCAGTGCACTTCCGAAAATTCTTAATGGTGGATAGCCCTCTTTCTCCTCATACTCAATTTTTGCACCCAACTTTCGCAGAGCTTCAACCAACACTCCAATGGGGCGCTGCTTCATCCTTGCCGAGCCGGTCAAGACCCACTCGCCAACCACCTTCGACAGAAAGGCTGTAAGGAAACGCATTGACGTACCTGCTGCGCCAATGTCAAACGTTGTGCTATTTGAATTTAACACCTCAAGCATAACCTCGGTATCATCACTATCCGACAGATTTTTAATCTCAAACGGGCTATAACTCAAAGCATTTAAAAGGAGCAACCGATTACTAATACTCTTTGAAGTGGGTAACTTAACACTACAACCAATATATTTCTCAGGCGACTTAATCAAAATATCCATAACCATTCAACAATTTAACACTTTAGCCATTTAACCCTGTAACCCTGAAACTACTCCCCTCACAAATTCATATAAAACTCAAATGTCTCAATCACCTCCGCTTCGGTAGCATTAATATTTACCTGCATCTTACCAATATTATCAAGCAGTGTAAAATTAATCCGATTATCCTCATTTTTCTTGTCATGCCCCATCAGTCTGAAAAGCTCATCAAAATCAGCCTTTTCAATCTCAAAAACGCCAAACACTTTTTTAAGATAGTTGGATATCTCAACTACTGCCGACATAGGAAAGTTAAGACGCAGATGCGACAGGTAAAGCTCACAAATCATTCCGTAAGCAACGGCGTAACCATGCAAAACAGGTCTCCCTGATTTCAGAGCTAGACTCTCAAATGCATGACCGAAAGTGTGACCGAAGTTCAATGCCTTTCTCAGAAACTGCTCTCTCAGGTCGTTCTGTACAAAATGATTCTTTATCATTATTGAGCTGGCCACCAAATCCTGCAGCACCTCCATGTCGGGATTGTGAATATCAAACTGCTTCAGCTTCTCCCACGACTCTTTTGAGTAAATCAGACAGTGCTTAATCATCTCGGCAAATCCCGAAACCATATTCTGACTGTCGAGAGTATCAAAAAAAGATGTATCAATCAACACCGCTGATGCCTGATTAAAAACACCAATCTCATTTTTAAACCCTTCAAAGTTAACTCCGGTCTTACCTCCTATCGAAGCATCTACCTGAGCCAAAAGAGTGGTAGGAATATTAATAAACTGAATACCTCGTTTAAATGTTGAGGCTGCAAATCCACCAAGGTCGCAAGGCATTCCCCCACCAAGATTAATCAGCAGCGACTTTCTGTCGGCACCCGAATGGCTTAAAAAATGCCACACTTTTTGTGTTGTCTCAATACTCTTATTACTATCGCCCTGAGGAATTACCAGAACCCTCTCTTCGGATATTCCCTCTAAAGGAAAAACTTTGGGAAAGCAGTACTCATAGGCTCCTTCATCGGTAAGAAGAAAGATTTTATCCTTGGGGAAATTCATGATCAGTTTCTGAATATCCTCCTTGAGATTATCAGAAATATAGATATTTGCATCTTTTGAAAGTAGCGGAAACATATATTTTTATTTATTTAAACCACAAAAATAACTAAATTTGAATATTAACCTTTATCATTTTATCAATTCAACAATTTTTAAAATATGCAGATAGACAACAAAGAGAGTATCAGCTTAGTAAATATTCATTTTTCAATTATGATTATTGCGATGCTAACAGTACTGGCGGTGAACTATGCAACCGACCTGCTAAAGTACAGCGAGGAGACTGTCTATTCGATATGGGGAGTGTTACTGATTACTGTTTTTGTATATCGATATGGTGGATTTGAGTATGTCTCGTTTACCTTTAACAACAGCGAGGTTGATATAAAATACTACAGGCTATTTCCTTTCAACCGTAAGTTCAATCGGATTGTTATCCCAAATGAGATGTTGGGAGATTTTAAAATACAGAAAGGTTTTGGCAGCATCTTCTCTTTTCTGATTATCTATCAAAACAGAGGTGGTGCAATGGCTCAGTACCCTCCCATTGGGATGGCTGCTACAACCAGGAGTATGAGGGGTAAGTTGATAAAGAAATTGAATGAGATGAAAGTTTGATTTTAATCTATGATAAACATCTTTTAACCTACCGTATCAGTCTGGGGATTGCTTCACCCTCACATCCGTTAGGATAGTGTATTTGCAAAAAGGAGCTGATAGTTGGAGCTACATCAATCATCTTCACCGGCGCATTATGTTTCTGTCGGGTAATTTTCCAACCATAAAAAATTAGCGGCACACGATCATTAATCCATTTTCGTGAAATTAGCCTTCCGTCAGGCAGTTCTTCTCGCCAGCCGGGTGCAAGGGTAATGAGCAGGTCACCTGAGCGTTTTGGGTGATATGTGAGTTTCATGCTTTGCATTGCAGGCAGGTTCATCGAAGCAGCAATAACAACAGAAGCAGGCAGCGCATAGGCTACACCATGTATCTGTTGCAGGAATTCAGCAGCCTCTTTTAGTATTTCATTCAATGGCAAATCAGATTTTTCGAGCAGATCGTGATTAAGGTAAAACTGTCCGTCGTAATAGGCCTTCACCCATTTCCCCTGCCCATGAATAGCCATTAGGTACAGGTTTAACAGGGCAGCAGCTTTTTTACCATTGAACTTGCCAAAGTCATCCTCCTGAATTTTTGTAACATATTTCCCCGGTGCAGTTATTCCCGAGGTGACAATCAATACATTCTCAAGGCCAATCTCCTTATCAAGAGTCTTAAGCATCCCGGCAATCTCAATATCCAACCTCAACAACAAATCTTCATTAACCGGATCAAAATGGTTATATCCACTACTTAGCGATGAGTATGTATTAAAATTAATTGTAAGAAAATCGGGAATATTATCCTTACCAAAGTTCTCATTAATCATTAACGACTGAGCAAAGTCTCTTACCATCTTATTTCCATAAGGCGACCTTGTTACAACTGAGTAGGGATTATCTCCTTTTGTCTTTTTCAGGTCAAACAGGAACGGTGATACGTTATTCATCTGCTCCCTGAAAAACGCATACTTATGATACTCTGTAAGGTCATTCATCGGACCCCACTCTCTTTCCGAATAGAGATCAAGAACGTTTTTACTATTAAACTCAACCACCCATATAGGATCTCTATTTTCAACTGTATCGCGTGCCGACACAAAATGACCAGTTTGTGTATCTATCCAATAAGCATTATCAGAACTCTTTCCCATTGCCCAAACAAGGTTGTCGGGAGTAAAACCTATTGCGGCTGTTTTGGCCGAATCACCATAAACACGCCTTAGCTCGTCGTAAACAGTTGAGCATAAAAGTTGAGATGAGGATATTGATTGATTCTCCGGACTACCCGAAAGAGCGTTAACCTCTTTCTCCTTAAACTGCTCGTACCATCTGTCGGTAATTATTCCGTGGGTAGATGGGTAAGCTCCGGTAAAAAGAGTAGTGATTGATGTCCCTGCATAATTACTCCCTGATGGGTATATCCCATTCTTAAAGTAGGCACCACCACTCAACAACTTATTGAATCCGCCATCAGAAAGTTTGTCACGCAGGATAAACAGCTGTTCAGAGCTTAACTCATCAAGCATCAGAAAAAGCACAATCTTAGGTTGAACCGATGGAATATGTTTAGGTGCGGCCTGCGTTCTTAACAATAGAAAAACAGAAAGCAGGGATAATATAGATGTCCTTATCATGATTGTTTCTTTTTGATGTCGCAAATATAACAATCGCTATTGTAATTAATGAACCAACAGTAAAATTTAGAGTAAATAAGGTTTAATTATCTAACCTGAATTATGCATAAACTCGGTTTCAAGGTAAGAAATCCATTTCTTGCATTTCATATCCAACTACAGTGGTGGAAAAATGTTTGGATTATGT
>JALVBA010000236.1 GCA_027010905.1 Marinilabiliaceae bacterium | reverse complement strand
GTTAATCATCAATCATAAAAAGATAGAATTGCAGATTATGGATTGTCGATTGGAGATTGGGGATTTGCATTCAATCAAAAATCGTTAATCATCAATCATAAATAGAAGGAATTGCAGATTACAGATTGCAGATTACAGATTGGAGATTGCAGATTGGAGATTGGGGATTTGTGTTCAATCAAAAATCGTTAATTGTTAATCATCAATCATCACTCATCAAATAAATCAAAACAATGAACATTCAATCCATTATAGAACAAGCGTGGGATAACAGAGCATTGCTTCGGGAAGAAAAAACCAAAGAAGCCATTCAGTGGGTTGTTGAGGAGCTTGACAAAGGAAGGTTGCGGACCGCAGAACCTGTTGACGGCCAGTGGAAAGTGAACGACTGGGTAAAGAAGGCAGTAATTCTCTATTTTCCCATTCGCAAAATGGAAACCATGGAGGTAGGTATGTTTGAGTTTCACGACAAAATTCCGTTAAAGCATGCCTATGCGCAGCAGGGAGTGCGGGTTGTGCCTCATGCGCTGGCTCGTTATGGTGCTTTTCTGGCCAATGGCGTTGTCATGATGCCGTCGTATGTGAACATCGGTGCCTATGTCGATAGTGGTACCATGGTAGATACATGGGCTACCGTGGGTTCCTGCGCACAAATTGGGAAAAACGTTCATTTAAGCGGCGGTGTTGGTATCGGTGGTGTACTTGAACCTGTTCAGGCTGCGCCGGTAATTATTGAAGATGGTGCTTTCATTGGCTCACGATCAATTGTCGTAGAAGGAGTTCGCATTGGAAAAGAGGCGGTCCTTGGTGCAAATGTTGTTATTACCAAGTCAACCAAAATCATTGATGTTAGTGGTGATGAGCCGGTTACATTTAGCGGCTATGTTCCTGACCGCTCTGTTGTAATCCCGGGTAGTTATACCAAGCACTTTCCTGCCGGCGATTATCAGGTATCCTGTGCACTCATTATTGGCAAAAGAAAAGCCTCAACCGATTTAAAGACGTCACTGAATGATGCTTTAAGAGATTTTGATGTAGCGGTGTAGTGCCAATTTAAATTTAAAAGTCAACTGAGTAAAAGGTATTTGTTAAGTTACAACCACTTCATCTCTCCCTTTGGAGGGAGATAAAGAGGGAGGAATAAAAAATTCGTAGCTTAATAAATACCGTCCATCTCACTTTTGATATAGCAGCAGTAATTTTTCCATTATTTGGCGCTAAACATTACAATACCTACTTTTGCCACAAAATTACTCCTTGAAAAAAATCCTTATCATACAAACGGCCTCACTGGGAGATGTAATTCTTGCTACTCCTATCATTGAGAAGTTGCATCAATCTTATCCCAAAGCCCGCATTGATTTTCTTTTAAAATATGGCTATGAAGATCTGCTGCGCGGCCATCCATATCTTAAGTTTGTAATGGTTTGGGATAAAACCGAGCATAAATACAAGCATTTAAAAGAACTCATTCAAATTATCAGAGAAAACAAATATGACCTGGTAGTTAATGTGCAGCGGTTTGCTTCATCGGGTTTGATAACGGCACTATCTGGGGCAAAACACCGGACAGGGTTCAGTAAAAATCCGTTTTCGCTTTTTTTTACAAAAAGGGTTAAGCATAAAATTGGTACCGCTAAAAATAACCCGCATGAAGTTGAGAGAAACCTTAAGCTTATTGAGAGTTTTGCTGACGGAACTTTTGTTTCTCCTAAGTTGTATCCTTCAAAGCATGATTTTGCAAGGGTTTCGCAATATAAAACAAGGAAGTTTATTACCGTATCGCCGGCATCACTTTGGTTTACCAAGCAATATCCCAAAGAAAAATGGGTTGATTTTGTAGCTTCGGTGGAGGAGGGGACAACCGTCTATTTTTTGGGTTCACCAAAGGAGAAGCAGCTTTGTGCCGAAATAATTATTCAGGCAGGACATACCAACTGTCTGAACCTTGCAGGCAAGCTATCTGTTTTGGAGTCTGCTGCCTTGATGAGGGATGCGGTGTTGAACTACACCAACGATTCAGCCCCCATGCA
>JALVBA010000235.1 GCA_027010905.1 Marinilabiliaceae bacterium | reverse complement strand
TGTTATTAGAAATTGTATTTACCACGATTAAATATTACTTTTTATTGTAGGTTAGTTAGTATTTACTAACTTTGCATATTAGCACTTTATACATCAAAACAGTTGAAACAAGAATCGTAATGGATAAGGACAAAAGGGTGTCGGTGGATGAGCTTTTCAATAAAGAGATAACAGAAACAGAACGATTGCGTTCAGTCATTCTGATAAGTCTGCTTGCGCTTGAGGCTGTACTGCTGCTTACCATATATCTCTTCTTTACTGAAGATTACATGAGTCTGTTCAAAAGCAACATTGCAATATTTTCTATTCTTCTGTTTACCCTTATCATTATCATTTACGAATCTTTCATCCATTATTTTATGGGCAGGAGCAATAAACCGATCTTTTTCAACCCCAGACTTTTTGGATTTTTCAACAGTTTTTCAGAAATAACACTACTGACCATACTACTAATGATAATAGTAGAACACTCAGGTCAGATACTCATTTTAAAGACACCTGCAACATTAACATATTTCATTTTTATTGTACTGTCAACATTCCGCCTGAATTACAAATTGTCGGTATTTAGCGGTACACTAGCTGCGGCCGAATATATATTAATCTCTTTTTACTATTCAAATTATGCTACCGGCATAGCTAAAGTGACATATCCTGTATTGACGGAAATGCAGTACCTCGGACAAGGATTGATAATGATAATAACAGGTATTGCAGCAGGTTTTGTTTCAAACCTCATTAAAAAGAAGATGATAAGTTCGTGGAACAATATTCAGGAAAAAATTGAGATCATTGACCTTTTTGGTCAGCAGATATCACCTGAAATAGTAAGGAACATTCTGGATCAGCGCCACGAGCTTTCAGGTACCCGTCAGAAGGTTTGCGTCATGTTCCTTGACATAAGGCAATTCACTCCTTATGTTGAGCACCATCAACCGGAAGAGGTGGTTACATACCTGAACACTCTTTTCAGTTTCATGATTGACATAGTGCAATCACACAATGGTGTAATTAATCAATTTTTAGGCGACGGATTTATGGCAACGTTTGGTGCTCCCGTAAAAACAGGTAACAGCAGCCACAATGCCACGGAAGCAGCAATTGAGATAATCAGAGCTCTGCACATAAAAAATAAAGAAGGACGTATACCTAAAACAAGAATAAGAATCGGCCTCCATTTTGATGAAGCAGTAACGGGTAACATAGGCTCATCAGCCCGCAAACAGTATTCCATAACAGGAAGAGTGGTGATTATGGCATCACGTATTGAGCAACTAAACAAAAAGTACAGCACAAACCTGCTTATCTCAAAAGAGGTTTATGAACAGCTTAACGATAATATCAAAAAACATTTTGAGTGGCTTGATAACACCAGAGTTAAAGGAAGCGAAAAGCTTATCTCGATATACAGCCACATTGATGTTATAAAGAGTACATTTGAAAATAAGAATAAAACTATTTAAAGTGAATATTAAACTAATAGTCATATTGTTGACAAGCATTCTGTTTTCAGCTTGTACATTTTCGAAAAAGAACAAACAGGATATCTTTTTTGAACGTCGGGGGTATGCCTTCAGTTACGACCTAAACAAGCCGGACAAGTTATGGCACCTCCCTGACGGACTTGCCGAAATCTCTGGATTAAGCTTCATTGATAAAGATCGACTTGCCTGTAATCAGGATGAAAAGGGAAACATCTACATCTTTAACATTAAAAAGGGTGAATTAGAAAATAAAATAAAGTTTAATGGCTCCGGTGATTATGAGGCAATAGAAGTTGTGGGTGAAGATGTGTGGATAATTAAAAGTAACGGATATTTGTACAGGGTAAAGGACTACAAGAAGAATAAAAGTTATAAAGAGCATAAGTATAAAACCTCTTTTGATGAGAGAAACAACATTGAAGGTTTGGGGTATGATCCTGTGAAACACCGGGTTTTAATAGCATGTAAAGGATATCCGTTTATCGGGAACAAACACAAAAAGAGAGCTGATAAATTCAAGGCAGTCTATGAGTTCGACCTGAAAAACAATAAGCTCAATAAAAAGCCTGTTTTTTTAATCTCACTTGACAGTGTCAGGTATTACAAAAGCTACAATACGATTACCAGACTTGGTGTTGAAATAAGCTCTTCCTTCGACAGTAGCGAAGGCGATGCCTCTTTTAAGCCGTCAGGGATTGCAGTTCATCCTGTAACAGGGAATATCTATGTTCTTGCATCTGTGGGAAAATCTTTGATTGTTTTAAATCCGCAAGGCGAAATTCTGGCACTTATCCGACTGAAAAAAGAGATTCACAAACAGCCTGAAGGTATCTGCTTCAGCCCCGAAGGTACCCTTTACATTTCAAATGAGGACAAAGGAGGCAGAGGTTCAATAATGGTGTTTTATCAAAAAAAATCAGAATGAATCTGCAAAGAGTAAATATCATCACTACTTTTCTGCTCCTAGCAGCATTGACATTGCCGCTGAAAGCACAAAAGATATTTTATTCTTCGGGAGATGAAGACTCTCAGATATCATTGCCACGAGACACATCCGAATTGTTGTATTCTGTTTTCCTTGCAGGTGACATAAAAAATTCTGTTGAGGGAAAACAAAATCTGAAGGTTCTCAAATCATATATCGAAAAAGCCGAGAAGAACAGCGCTGTAATCATCTTGGGTGATCTGGCTTATCATTTGGGGCTGCCCGACTCTACGGATAAAAATTTCGATGTGGCAGTGAATGATCTGAAACAACTGTTAAACACATTTAAGAACTACGATGGTAAAGTTCTCTTCATCCCCGGCAATCACGATTGGGCGAAAGGTAAAAAACAGGGTTTGGAATCTGTTTTGAATGAGGAGAAGTTTATCGAAACGCACCTCAACAGAGGGAATGTATATCTGCCCGATGGGGGCTGTCCCGGACCTGTTGAGGTGGAACTCACTCCTGACATTACACTGATAATATTCGATTCTCAATGGTGGTTTCAGCAATACAACAAACCTGAAGGAGATGGGGATTGCAGCTTTTCAAAAAATGGTGAAATATTTATCCATCTCGAAGATGCCCTTCGGCGTAACAGTGACAAGAAAGTTATATTTGCCACCCATCACCCACTTTACAGCGTAGGTAAGCATGGTGGTTTTTTTCCGGCTTCATATCTGCTGTTTCCTCTGCTTGACATGAATGACAAGCTATACATTCCCTTGCCGGGATTTATCTATACGGGGTATCGTAAATACCTTGGAAGCATACAGGACTTTGCACACCCCGAATATAAAGCATTCAGAAAAACAATGCTGAACATTCTGAACAAACATAGCAACATTATTTATGCAGCAGGTCACGAACATAATATGCAATACCTGCATAAAGACAATCTTCATCATATAATCAGCGGAGGTGGAGGGAAAGCATCATACATTGCAAGAAAAAAAGATAAAGCTGATTTCGCCTGCCAATGCAGTGGATTCAACAGGTTAAAGTTTTATGCCAATGGGAATGTCACAACAGAGTTTATCAGAACATATCCCGACACTGCCGGTAAAGTAATATTCAGCAAAGAGTTATTCAACAAACCCGTATTCGACCCCTCAAAAAAAGAGGAGATCATTCAACATCCGGATTACACCGACAGTACGGTAACAGTAAAAATTAACGGTATGTACTCCGAAGCCCGCAAGATGCGCAGAGCACTGCTCGGAAATAACTACCGAAGTATCTGGAACACTCCTGTTGAGTTTCCTGTTTTCGATATTGGAACAGAAAAAGAAGGGCTTACAATTTTAAAACGAGGAGGTGGAATGCAGACACGATCGGTGCGAATGGAGAACGAAGATAAAAAGCAGTATGTGTTACGCTCGGTAAATAAATATGTTGACAATGCCCTGCCCGAAGATTTACGTAGTACTATTGCAAAAAAACCTGTCCAGGATGCTATCTCCGCTTCCAATCCATACGGTGCGATTACCATCCCACCTATGGCTGATGCCATTGGTGTATACCACACAAACCCCGAAATTTTTGTAGTACCCAATGACCCTCGCCTTGGTGTTTACCGTAAAGATCTGGCAAACGATGTGTTCCTTTTTGAAGAGCGGCCTGCCGGCAACAGAAAAGATGTGGCAAGTTTCGGAAAATCAAAAAAGATTATTAGCACTCATGATGTAATAAAGAAGACCAAAGACGACCATCACCACAAAGTGGATCAGGAGGAGGTTGTGAGAGCACGCCTGTTCGACATGCTGATTAATGACTGGGACAGGCACGATGACCAGTGGCGGTGGGCATCGTTCAAACATAAAGGTGAAACTACATATCGACCTATCCCACGCGATCGCGATCAGGTTTATTTCGTTAACGAGGGTTTCGTAATGTGGTTAGCCAGCAGAAAGTGGTTAATGCCTAAGTTTCAGGGGTTCGATTACACTATTAAAAATATTGAAGGACTTGGTTTCAATGCCCGCTTCTTTGACAGGTCTTTTATTACAGAACCCGAACTTACCAGCTGGCTCAGGATTGCAGACGATATTAAAGAGAGATTAACAGATTCAATCATCCACATAGCTATTAAACAATTTCCTCCCGAAGTTTACGATTCAATAGGTACAGACATTGAAGCAAAATTAAGATCACGTCGCGACCTGCTACCAAAGTATGCCGAAGAGTACTACCGTCTTCTGGCAAAATCTGTTGATGTTGTGGGAACAGATGAGAGGGAGTTTTTTGAAGTTAAACGTAAGGACAACGGAGATACTGAAGTTACAGTCTACCCTCTGAAAAACAAGAAAGATAAAAAAAAGAAACCGGTCTACCACAGGCTGTTCAGGTACAACGAGACCAAAGAGATAAGATTGTACGGATTGAACGATGATGATATTTATAAGATAGACGGGAGTGGCAGTAAAGGCATTAAGGTGAGAATAGTAAGTGGAAAAGGAGAAGATAAGATTACTGACAATTCAAAGGTAAGCGGATTATCAAAGAAGACCGTTGTTTACGACCGGAAAGGTAAAAACAACACCATAACCAAAGGAAAGGAAACAAAGTTAAAACTCTCAAAAAGCAAAAACATTTATGACTATGACCGTTATCAGTTCAAATACAACAAAACCATACCTGTTGTATCGGGAGGGTACAACATTGATGACGGAATATTTATTGGCGGTGGAGTAAAGATTGACCGTTACAACTTCAGAGATTCAACCATTCATAAAGTAACCGGAGATCTGGCATTTCAAACAGGTGCATTTTCCGTAAATTATGAAGCCCTCTTTTCCGGTTTCTCAAAACCGTTTGATCTCTATATTAATTCCGGAATCAGTTTTCCACGCAGTGTAGATAACTTTTATGGTTTTGGAAATACTACTGAAAAACTTACCGATGATAAAGATTTTTACAGGGTCAGGTACGAATATGTACATATTAACTCAATGCTGAAACACTCTTTCAACAAACATCTATACACCGGTTTTGGCCCATTATACCAATATTTCAATGTTACCGATACAGCAGGAAGATATATAGGAGAGCTATATCCTGACGTGCTCGATTCTGCCGTATACCAATCACATCACTACGTGGGAGCCAATTTCCTTTTGGACATTGACACCAGAGACAACCTCCTGATGCCAAAGAAAGGTATCCACTGGAGAACCGAACTGCTAGGATATTACAGCATAAAAGAGGTTGGACAGAACTTTTTGAAACTACGTTCAGAATTAAGCTTCTACCTTAGTTTCAGAAAAGACCCACGTGTTGTTTTTGCCTTTCGTGCAGGTGGTGCAATGAATTTTGGCGATTACGAATTTTACTATGCCAATTTCATAGGCGGCAAAACAAATCTGAGAGGCTTCAGAAGCAACAGATTTGCCGGAGATAACTCATTCTACCAGAACAGTGAAGTACGTTACAAAATAACCAACATAAATTCATACTTTTTGACAGGTGGATTTGGCATTTTACTTTTTAACGATATCGGAAGAGTTTGGGTAAATAACGAAGACTCAAAAAAGTGGCACAACGGTTATGGAGGAGGAATATGGCTGACTCCTTTCAATTATACTACATTAACACTAAATTACACCCGGTCGGAAGAAGATGACCTGATAACATTCTCTTTCAGCTATTTTTTTTAAAAAGATAAAACCATGAAAATAATAACAAACAATTTGGTAAAAGAGGCAGCAAGTTTTGTAGAAAAACTGTTCAACAGAGAGCTGCCCGACGGCTATGTGTTTCATAATATTGAACACACACGATATGTTGCTGAGAAAGCTGAGCGAATAGGGAAGAACAGCAAGCTAAATGAACCTGATCTTAACATTGTTATGCTTTGTGCATGGTTTCACGATACCGGATATATCAACGGATTTGAGAACCATGAAGAGAGAAGTGCTAAAATGGCTGAAGACTTCCTTAAATCCGGAGACATCAGCCCCGACACAATCGACGGTGTAAAAAGATGTATTCTTGCCACCCGTGTGCCACAGACTCCGGCAGATTTACTTTCACAAATTCTTTGTGATGCCGATATGGCTCACATGGCTGATGAGAACTATTTCGATTGGTTTGAGAAATCACGAAAAGAGAAGAACAACACACGAAAAGATAAGGTAAGCAAGCTTAAATACCTCAAAATGTCGAAAGATTTTTTTGAACAGCACCACTACTTTACCGAGTATGCACAGAAAGAGTTCACACCTGCAAAACAGAAAAACCTGAAACTTATAGAAGATAAGATTATGAAAAAAGGAAATAAAGGGAAGAAAAAGAAGAGTTACTCACGAGGAGTTGAGTCGATGTTCAGGAATACTGCCAGAATGCAGATAAACCTGAGTGCCATTGCCGATAAGAAATCAAACATACTTATTTCGGTAAACACCATTATCATCTCAATTGTAACAACCGTACTTGTATCAAAGTTCGAAGAGTCACCGAATATAATCATACCTACACTTATTTTCCTGTTTTTCAGTCTGACAACTATTATATTGGCAATACTTTCCACACGCCCTCATGTTTCATCAGGCACATTTTCCAAACAGGATTTCGAACAGAACAATGTAAACCTATTATTCTTCGGTAATTTCTTTAACATGAAGCTTAAAGAGTATGAGTGGGCAATAAACGAATTGATGAAAGATGAAGGAAGAGTTTATGCAACGATGATTCTTGACCAATACTCTTTGGGTAAAGTACTTGCTAAGAAATACAAGCTCCTTCGTTTAGCTTACAACACTTTTATGATTGGGATTATAATATCAGTACTCACTTTTGTTTTTGCTTTCCTGAATATTTAGCCTGAATTATGCAAGAATCCTGCTAACACACATGTAATTGTCTTGTAATAAAACACATAATCGCATTTTGAT
>JALVBA010000234.1 GCA_027010905.1 Marinilabiliaceae bacterium | reverse complement strand
ATGTAGAGGCAATCATTCAGGAAGATGCGGATATGGAAGAGATTATCGACATGGTTTCGGAACAGGTTGATGCCTACACCTCTTTAGACATTGAGGGTAGCTATGCGGATGTTTCGCAACTGAAAGGGGAAACAGAAGATGTTGTGTATCCTGTTGTTACAAAGGAGCACCTTGAAGATGGTAAGTTTTACCCTATTAAAATTACTATTAATTACGGCCCTGAGAATCACAAAATTCTTATTCGTAAAATTAAAGAGGTGTGGGTGCGTGGAAAGATTATCATTGTAAAAACGGGCCCTCACTATCACGCCAACACAAAACGAACTGTCACCTTTGATGAGTATTTCTTTAACGATAACAGCGTAGAGGGTGCAAAAGAGTATGAGAATCTGGGAAAGAATGATGCCGGAAACTTTGTTTTTGCATGGTCGGTTGAGGTGAAGGTTACTACACCCGAAGACAGGTGGAGAACCAAGGTTGAGAACAAGCAGCGGGAGAAAATTGCAGGTGCCGACACTAGAAATATATGGGATGATGAGTTTATAATTACAGGTTCAAGCTCTAGGAGCAACTCCGCCGGATACACTTACAATCGCACTATTGTAGACGACAATCCGTTGTTAAGAAAGAGGGTTTGCCAATTCCCCGTACAAGGTATCGTATCAATAGTTAACAGCAACAGATCATTTACTCTTGATTATGGCGACGGTGAGTGTGATGCTTTAGCTACAATCACTGATTCGGAAGGAAATATTAAAGAGATTGTGCTCGGAAGAAAGTAAAATTGGTTTTTTTTCACAGGGGTTTTTTATAGTGACATTGATTGGAGAGAGGGTTCAATAATGATTGAGCCCTCTCTCGATTATCTGAACACAGCAATCATCTCCTCCCATGAAAACTTAGCCTGAATTATACAAAAACCCTGCAAGTACACCCGTAATCACCTATCTATGTGTTACCTAGGGACATCTTAATTTTTGACTTAAAAATATAAAGGCAAATTAGTGGTGATAAATGAAAATGTAAATCACATCTTCATGTGATATTTAGTTACTAAAGTCTAACCTCAAGGAGATAATAATTGCAAAAAATCTTTAATACTTAACACCATCTCCATACCTCCATTAAAAATCATATCGAACTAAAACAAACAGACGGGTTTCAGGATAGACAAATTTTATCTACTTTTATATCAAACTGTAAGATATGATTGACAAGAGCAGATGTAGAAATATAGGTGAGTGCGTAAAGAGACATGGGGTTAAAGGTGAGTTAATAATTCGGTTGAACCCTCAACTCTCAATAAACTCCATTGAAACTGATTTTATTTACTTTGAGCTTGAAGGTGGGCTAGTGCCATTTAAGATAGACTCCATACGTTCAAAAAACAGCACCGACATTCTTGTTGCATTTTATGACACTGAAAATGAAAATACCGTAAACAGACTTATCCCGTCGCAGGTATACGTAGAGGGTAGTGACTTGCAGGTTGACACATCCAATAGTGACGATTTAAGCTCATTTATCGGCTGGAAGGCTACTGATGTAAATAGTGGTGAACTGGGTGTTATTACTGATATAATTGAAATTACCAACAATCCACTTTTTGTGATTGACAAGAAGGGGACTGAACTGCTTATTCCTGCAAATGATGATCTAGTGTCGGACATTGATAGAGAGAATAGAGTTATTGCATTAACACTGCCTGAAGGACTGCTGGATACGAACTGACATAGCCATACCCAAACAGTAGTCGCAGACTCTGTCAGCGGTACTAACGTAATGTTAGGGTGCTCCAAAAAAGCTTATAGCTATACATCAAGCACTGCTGTCAGGGTCAAGACCTCTGACGGGGTGGTATGGCATAGTAATGAAACTCTAATAACCCTGACAGCAGTCGTAGACTCTGTCAGCGGTACTAACGTAATGTTAGCCCGCATTATTCATCCGGAGTTAAATCGTCAATAAAAGCATCAGTTTTTCAAACCTTATATTTTGTGGGTGACAAATCATGTGTTTTTATAGAAGTCATTACAAATAATTCATGTTGTGACGGTATT
>JALVBA010000233.1 GCA_027010905.1 Marinilabiliaceae bacterium | reverse complement strand
AATACATTTTTTTTATTCATAACCTTTGATTTACTGCAAAGCTACGTCAATTAAGGACTATAGAAGTTTCGAACAACCAATTTGTCCATTAGGCCGATATTCACTTTTAACAATAAGGATATATTAAAGGAAATAGGTATAAACCTTGATTTTTCTTAGCTAATCGTAATACTTAGAAGCTTCTGATGGCTCAATAATTTGAGGATTATATTCAATACTCTTTCGTGCCTCCTCAGCAGAGCCGAATATACCGACACCTGCCATAGCAAACAGAGCAGCACCAAGTACGGTAGTCTCTTTTTGAGCGATTGTTTGTACCGGTATTCCACAAACATCAGCACGCAGTTGATTCCATAAGGCATTTTTGGAGCCTCCACCCACAACAATAATTTTATCTGTTGTAAACCCACCTGCCTCCTCAAGCGTTACCATTGCTTCCTTCAGCCTGTACGACAAGCTTTCGAGCATTGCACAGTATATCTCTCCTCTGGTTGTATTAAGTGTAATACCAGTAATCGAGCCTCCTCCTGTATGTTCATTATCGCGCAGGAATGCAGCATCCACCTTTATACCATTACTGCCGGGTGGTACTTTCATGGCATCAACAATCATTGTTTCATATAATTTATCTCCTTTTAGCTCAGGGTAAAAACTATTCGAGAACCACTCGAGCACACCGGAGCTTAACCAGTTCTGCCCAATATTAAAAATATCAGATTGAGCATCAAGCTCGTTGGTTAGTCCGGCTTTAAGCTGTACAGGAGTGGAGCTAAACTGAGTGCTTCTGGCCATTAATATCTCCCACGTACCGGAACTTAACACAGGCTGATGCAATTCAGCACCTGAACCAAAAACAGCAAACTGAGTATCGTGTCCTGCTAAAAACACAGGAACACCAACAGGGAGGCCGGTATCTTCATGCCCTTTTTTATTTATTTTACCAGCCGTCTCACCAGCTTCCGCAACCGGATTAAACAAAGACACAGGAACACCTATCTTCTCAAAAATCCTATCCGACCACTCTCTGTTTTTCTGATTCGTTAGCATCGACGTACCCATCATGGTAGCATCATTAACCTTTTCGCCTGTCATAAACATCACAAACAGCGATGGAATAAACAGAAAGTTTGTTGCTTTCTCAATTACGTCAGGTCTGTTCTCCTTCAGCCAGATAAGCTTATTTATTGTATTAAAAGAGTGTGGGTATACTCCTGATTGGGAATAGAGCTCTTCAATAGGAAAATATTTGTCGATGTTATCCATTACTGCATTTGACCTCTGGCACTGCCAAGAAATGACCGGATAGAGCAGTTTTCCGGTTTGATCGACAAATGTACCGTCAACACCAAATGTAGTGACAGAGATAGCGGCAATTCGCTCCTTGTCAACTTTACCAAGTACAGTGCGGCATGTAGTCGACAACTTATCCCAAATTTCAAAAGCATCCCAAATCAATCCACCATTCTGCTCCGTATCGGGCTGTGTATTGTTGGGCATCGATTCTGATGCCAGAATTACTCCCTTAGTATCTATAGCAACCGTACGAACATTTGTAGCTCCACAATCAAAAACGATAATTACATCTCTAACACTCATTGTTAGTCTCTTTAATAAAAAACCTCAATTATAGATTAACAAATTAAACACTAAAAACTCAAAAAGTACCAAAACCAAATATTTATTTTAAAAATCAAAGCGGATTAGCTGTCTTCTTCTTTTCATAATCTTCCACCTCTCTGCCATCATCTAACATAATACCCACATCACCAGTTACATTACGACTCTCAAGAATAATCATAACAAGTATAGTTAACGGTATAGCTATTAACATACCTACCGAACCCAATATATAACCAATTTTAGTGAAGCAAGACTAATTGAAGTCAGCGTTGCTGCTAACAAAATCATATTCACTATATGGCTGGCTTCTTTCATTACCACAAACGCAAATTACACCGGTAGTAATAATCCAAAACCTTACTCCACCAATGTATCTTAAATAATGCTCATATTTATTCTGTTCCTGAATACTGATTTTTTTATTATTTTAGAGGGTTTTTATTTATAACAACAATCAACA
>JALVBA010000232.1 GCA_027010905.1 Marinilabiliaceae bacterium | reverse complement strand
ATCCTTTTCCTCGGCGTGGCTTACAAACCCAACATTGATGATGAGCGCGAATCTCCTGCATTGGAAATTATGGATATTACCGCCCACAAAGGTGGAGAAGTGGTTTATCACGACCCGTACATCCCTCAGGTAAGAACCAACGAAGGCAGAACCTTTGCCTCTTTGGAACTCACTGCGGAAACCTTAAAAAATGCAGATTGTGTGGTTTTAACCACCAACCATAAAGATTTTGATGTAGAGTTTATTAAAGAACACGCCAGGTTGATAGTGGATTTACGGAACATGATTGACAAGAAGTCGGAGAGGGTGTTTAAGCTGTAAAGCCCTTGCGTTGAGAAAGATTGCTTCGGTCGGCTGTCGCCTCCCTCGCAAATTAATTCTCCGCAATTAACTTACGGAGTAATACTTACAAACACGAAAGAAAAATACGAAGCACTTATTCTGCGAGGCCGTGGCAGACTTGAACATTACACGACCGAACCCAATAAGAAAGTTAGGACCCTGGCGTTGAGGAAAAATTAAAAATAGCTAGAGAGAACATTCTGAAAACAAAAAGTTTACCTTTGTTGCGAAAAATATCGCAACGAAATATATCGCAATGACTAAACCCAACCCATTTAAATTCGGAAGTGTTGTTGATAAACCCTATTTCACTAACAGGGTAGAGGAATTGCAGCAAATTAAAAACTTGTTGCAGAGTAAAAATCATCTTATACTCATTAGCCCTCGCCGCTATGGAAAAACCAGCCTCATATTAAAAGTGGTGAAAACACTGGAAAGACCCTATATTTTTCTTGACCTTCAGTTAATAACCGATGTGGCCGATTTTGCCACCCAGCTTTTGAAACGGCTTTACAGAATTTACCCGGTGGAGCGGATAAAACAGTTTATCAAAAATTTCCGTATTGTTCCTACGCTAAACCTTAATCCCGTAACCAATGAAATAGATATAAGTTTTCAACCGGTTAAGGCGGCCATGCCACTTTTGGAAGATGTCTTCAATCTGATTGAGAAACTGGGTACGCATGCTAAAACACCAGTGATTGTTTTGGATGAGTTTCAGGATATATTCCGTATTGGAAAAGGCCTGGACAGACAACTTCGTGCCATTATACAGCATCATAAAAATGTTAATTATGCTTTTCTAGGTAGTATGGAATCCATGATGCGCGATATTTTTGAAAAGAAAAATTCAGCCTTTTACCATTTCGGGCAACTTATAACCCTTGACAAAATCCCTTATGATGATTTTTACAACTATCTTATAAAAGGATTTTCCGGAAAATGTTCAGACAAAAATATGTTGAGCAAAGGTATTTTGGAGTTTACAAACAGACACCCCTATTACACACAACAACTAGCCTATACCGTTTGGGATAGTTGTGATAATAAGTTAAGTCCCGAAAAGCAGATAGAAAATGCGGTTACACATCTGATTCGGGTTCACGATATTGACTACGAGCGGTTGTGGCAAACACAAAATCAAACGGATAAAAAAGTACTTATCACACTAGCCGAAACAAAACGTAATATTTTATCCGGCCCGGTTATCAGTAAATATAGATTACCAGCACCGAGTACCGTCTTTAGTTGCCTGAAGCGCTTAATGAGCCAGGGATATGTGATAAAAACAGGCTCACTTTACGAACTCGATGATCCGTTTTTCGCCCAATGGATAAAACGAAGAAGAGAGAATTAGCAAAGGGAAATGAAAAATGAAAAATGAAAAATGGCGAAAGCTAACTGCCAATAGCCAACAGCTTATTCAACGCCAAACGCCAAACGCCAAACGCAGAACTTAGAACGCGAAGCACCTATTCTGCAAGCCTTCCCGAAAGCTTTCGGGAGATAGTTATCGGGAGTGGAGCGTGGCAGACTTGAACAATACACGACCAAACCAAATAAGAAAGTTAGGGCTCTGGCGTTGCACAAGATTGCGTCGGTCGTGCCTCCCTCGCAAATTACCACTCCGTAACTAACTTTCGGAGCAATACATACAAACACGAAAGTAAAATACGAAGTACCTATTCTGCGAGTAGATCCCGATAGTTATCGGGAGTGGAGCGTGGCAAACTTTAGAT
>JALVBA010000231.1 GCA_027010905.1 Marinilabiliaceae bacterium | reverse complement strand
TAAGATAGTCTCCTTGCTGTTCAACAGTATTAAGATCAACTCTCTCATAACTATCCGTGGCACAATGATAGTCAAAAAAATCATCAATAAAAGCAAAATTATATCCTTCGATATCTCCAATCTCCCTAAACATCGTCAAATCAGTATCGTTGGGTAACATTTTGTAAACACTATACAGAAATGAATTAGCTACTGGATAGGACACATTTGCTTTAACAAATTCATTAACCATCTTGGCATTTCCTCCATTCGTTTCAAGCAGTGTATATGATGGTCCGCCGCTACCTCGCGCTTCAAAATTAATAACTAATCCCACGTCTTTTGCCCAAGGATGATGCTCCACAAAAGCCTTAGCTCCAACCAAGCCTATCTCTTCACCATCAGAGATTAATATAATAATATCGTGTTTTGGTTTTTCACCTTTTTTGAGAAAGGCTCTTACCCCTTCAAGAATAGTAGCCACTCCAACAGCATCATCACTAGCCCCTTTGGACTCAGGAGGCGCAGAATCATAATGCGACAAAAGTAATAATGACTTACCCCTTTGCTGCCCCTTTATTCTAGTTAAGATATTGTGATTTATCGTAGCACCTTTCCATTTTTCATTAAGGGAAAACTGTTTTTGAATTTCAACTTTCAAACCATACTTCTCCAGTTCTTCAATAATAAACTTTCTTACTTTTGCATGATATGATGTTCCGACAAAATGACGTTCAGCTGTCATTTGTTTAATTAATTTCATTGCTCTAACTGTAGAAAATTCACTTTTGGGTGTAGTTTCTCCACTTATGGAATGCGGAACAAGAGAATAATAACTATAATACACGGCAATGACCATTAATAGAACTGCAAATAAGCCTATAATTGATTGCCTTTTCATATTTGAGTATTTATTTTTACTTTCCTCTCAATATCTCTCTTGATATAACCAGTTTTTGAATTTCAGTAGTCCCCTCTCCTATTGTCAATAGTTTAGAGTCTCTATAAAATTTCTCTACAGGATAATCCTTTGTGTACCCATATCCACCAAAAATCTGAACAGCATCTGTAGATACTTCAACGGAAATTTCTGAAGCTTTATATTTAGCCATTGCTGCTATTTTAGTGTGATACTCACCGGCATCTTTCAATGCACCTGCCTGTCTGGTCAATAATTCTGCTGAAACTATTTTCGTAGCCATATCAGCCAATTTGAATGCGATAGCTTGAAATCTATTTATAGATCGTCCAAATTGTTCTCTCTCTTGAGAATATTTGACTGAAGCTTCATACGCTCCTTTAGCAATACCAAGACCTAAAGATGCTATACTGATACGTCCTCCATCCAAAATTTTCATTGCTTGAATGAACCCATCTCCTTCACTACCCAACATTTGACTTTTGTGAATTCTGCAATTTTCAAAAATCAATTGAGCTGTTTCTGAAGCTCTCATCCCTAGTTTATTTTCTTTATTTCCAGCAGAAAAACCCGGAGTTCCTTTTTCAACTATAAATGCACTAATACCGTGGCTATCCCCCAGATCTCCAGTTCTTGTCAATACCACTGCAACGTCGCCGGAAATAGCGTGTGTAATAAAGGTTTTTATTCCATTAAGAACATAATAATCTCCATCTTTTTCGGCAACACATCTCATCTGAAGTGAATCACTACCGGTATTTGGCTCAGTAAGTCCCCAAGCTCCTATCCACTCGGCTGTAGCGAGAAGAGGCAAATACTTTTTCTTTTGTTCTTCATTACCAAATTGCAAAATATGATTTGTACAAAGTGAATTGTGAGCAGCAACTCCTAATCCAACAGATCCGCAGACTTTACCGATTTCAGTAATAATAGTGATATATTCTTGATATCCCAATCCTGACCCACCATACTCCTCTGGAACCAATACGCCCATAAAGCCATACTCACCCATTTTTTTCATTGTCTCAACAGGAAAAATTTGGGCTTCATCCCATTCCATTACATGAGGTTTAATATATTGATTGGCAAAATCTCTTGCACTCTGCTCTATCATTTTCATGTTCTCATTTGAGTAAATATCAAAATCCATAGCTCTGAAATTTTTAGTGAGGTGTAAAGGTAGTAC
>JALVBA010000230.1 GCA_027010905.1 Marinilabiliaceae bacterium | reverse complement strand
ACCTAATACTTTTGCTCGTTCATTAGTTGAAGTATAAGTATTTACTTCTAATTATATGTAAATGGCTTATTATCAAGAAATAAATAACAGTAAATGAAAAATTTTAGTATTACATTTTTGATATTAATGATTGTTTGGGTGTTGCTGAATAATACTTTTCAGCCCGATATTCTGATTGTTGGTGCGGGTATAGCTTTTTTTCTCAGTCTCTTTTTCTGTAAGAATTGCGAGTTGTTTAATGAGATGAACTTTACTCCCAAAGGGTTATTGTACACAATTATCTTCCTGGGTGTCTTTTTCGTTGAGCTTATAAAGTCAAACCTTGATGTAACCCGCAGGGTTCTTACACCATCTTTACCTATCAATCCGGGTATTGTTGAGGTGAAAACCAAACTTAAGTCGAAATTTGCCCGAATGCTCTTGGCCAACACAATAACACTAACACCCGGAACACTCACTGTTGAAGTAAAGGATGATTCATACTTTATTCACTGGATAGATGTGGAGAGTGAGGATATTGAGAAAGCTACAAAGCAGATTGTTGAAAAATTTGAAAAATACCTGGAGGTGATTTATGGTTAATACAATTCTTACCATCGCTGTTGCTATAATTTTGTTAAGTATAGCTATTACTCTTATCAGATTTGTAATTGGAAAAACATCCGTTGACAGAGTTATCGCATTTGATGTGATGACTGTAGGTTCAATTGCGTTCATCGGTATTCTTGCCTATCTGACACAGAGAGTTATTTATCTTGATGTTGCCATAGTATATGGTCTGTTGGGATTTCTTGCAGTAATTATTATTGCAAAATATCTGGAAAAAAGTTTATAAACGAATTAAAACTGAAATTAACATGGAGTTAATAGGAGCAATAATTACACTTTTAGGGTCATTTGTTTTGCTGGTTGCATCAATTGGTCTTGTGCGTATGCCCGATGTGTACAACAGATTACAAGTTGGAACTAAAGCAACTACTCTTGGTACAATAATGAGTTTGATAGGTTTGGTTTTTCTGATGCCTCAATGGTGGGGAAAGCTGATTCTGCTTATATTCTTTGTGATGATGACAAGTCCGGTGTCGGCACATGTTTTGGCCAGAGCATCTTATTTTATCAAAATCCCATTCTCAAGTCGTACTGTTGTGGATAAGATGAAGGTGAATGCCAAGGCGATGAAAATTGAACACGAAAAGAAATAGAAATAACAACACGGGAAGTTCCCGTAGGAATAATCTTTTAACTGAAAAGATATGAGTTTTTTAATAATAACTGTTTTACTAGGAGCTGTAATGCTGGCCATGGCTTTCATTGCAATATATCATAAAAAATTGATTGTTGCAGTTATTGCAACCGGGGCATTGGGGCTGTTTGCATCAATACTATACCTGTTGTTGGCTGCCCCTGATGTGGCAATGACAGAGGCTGCAATTGGCAGTGGGTTAACAACAATCATCTTCTTTTACGTTCTTAACAGGATTAGAACCGACGCGAAAGAGGAAGAGAACGAAGCGTAACAAATAGCAATAGTTAAAAAACACTTTGTGCCCTTGTGCCACCGTGTTAGTAATTTAAAATATTAACAAAATGAATAAGCTTTTCATATTAATAATAATTGTGGCCTTGGGCAGCATGCTTTACCCTCTGGTAAGCAGCTTCGATGGAAACTCTGAACTTTCGTCTTTAGCTCAGTTCTACGCTCAGCCTGACAACATATCAAAAGTAAACTCACCCAACCTTGTTACAGCAATAGTTGTTACCTACAGAGGGCTCGATACAATGGGAGAGGTTACTATACTTTTTCTTACAGCTGCCATTATTGCCTTCTTCCTTAAAAAGGGTGGAACTACACGTACACTTCGTCTGAACAGCGAAATTTTTAAAACATCAGCCAAGCTGCTTGTTCCAATAATTGTAATGCTTGGTGTCTACATATTTATAAACGGTCATTTAAGCCCCGGAGGGGGATTTCAGGGAGGTGCAGTAATTGCTTCAGCTGTTATTTTAATGCTGCTCGCATCTCCAAACACAAAACTAAAACACAACTTCTTTGAGGCACTTGAAAGCACTTCAGGACTTGTTTTTGTTGGACTGGCTGCCTTAGGTGCTCTGCTTGGATTGGGATACCTCGACAATGCAATCTTGCCTTTAGGCGAGTTTGGAAAACTGTTCAGTGCAGGTGCTATTCCCGTAATATACTCGTTTGTCGGGCTGAAAGTGGGAGCTGAGCTATCTAATATTCTTAATAAATTTCAATCTGTTCAGTCAGATAAATAAATTGAAAAGTTAAATATCTTACACATGGAATATATAACACTTATAACAGGATTTTTGATTATTCTGGCCGGACTGTGGGCTATCATGACCCGTAAGAACATAATCAGAATTATTATCGGGTTTGTGATTTTTGATACCGGATTGCATATTGTAATGGTCTCTATCGCATACGTACGTGGCGGTACTGCTCCAATTCTTGATGGTTCAGTGTCAATTGCTGATGCTGCCCAAAAAATTGTAGACCCCGTTCCGCAGGCTCTTGTGCTTACAGCTATTGTTATCGGGCTTGGTGTTACAGCCCTGATGCTTGCTTACGCAATGAAACTGCATCAGGAGAAAAAATCTTTGAATATCGAAAGCTTCAAAGACCTTAAGTGGTAGTTGGATGTGAGATGTGACAAATAAACGAATAAACAAATAAACAGATAAACATATTAATATGATTTCACCCATTCATATACTAACCATAGGTTTAGGTGGCGCTTTTGCTTTAGGATTTGTTCCTAAAAAGGCAAAAGATGTGGCTGCAATTATTATGCTTTTTGCAATTGCTTTTATGGGCGCGATATCGGGTTCATGGTTATTGAGCCTGATAAATGGCGGCAGTGCAGAGCAGATTTTTACTGCCGGCTTTAGGCCTCCCTACTCAATCAATCTCCTTATGGGATTGAACGAAGCTTTTCTCTCAACCGCCATCAACGTAATAGGGCTGCTCGGAGGAATCTATCTTTACAAAAGCCTTAAGAGCGCCGGAAATCATGCCATAATGGTATTTCTCATTTTTATAATGGGGCTTAATATCATTGTAATGACACGTGACATATTTAACCTGTTCGTGTTTATGGAAATTGTGAGTATCGCTACTGCCGGACTCGTTATCTTAACCGAGACCGGAAAGTCGATACAGGCGGGTTTCAAATATATGATGGCTACAGGTATTATTGCAGGAATTTTTCTGCTCGGTATAATTTTCGCATACTACTACAGTGGTACTCTTAATATCGACGGACTTACTTCTGCAAATATCGGCTTGGCAAAAGGTGGGAGTGTTGCCCTATTTCTGATTCTGGTTTCTATTATTCTCGAATTAAAATCATTTCCTGCCAACGGTTGGGGGCTTGATGTTTATGAAGCAGCTAATCCCGGTATCGGTGCAATGCTTTCGTCAGCCACTGCTACTGCTATGTATTTTGTAATGTACAAAATCTTGGAGATGGCTGGTCCACAATGGAACTACTACATCTCGCTTGTTGGTGTAGTATCGTTTGTAGGAAGTAATCTTGTCGCCCTCAAACAGAAAAACTCGCAACGTATGCTTGGTTACTCTTCAATAGGTCAGGTTGGGCTTTTGATGATTATTCTTGGGTTTAAAGATATTCTTGGCGATAATACGTCATACATTGCATTTGGAATACTGATTTCGCACTACTTTGCAAAAGCCGGTCTTTTCTGGTTAGCAGGTATCGTGAAGCAGAAAGGAATTAAGGAGTGGGCTGTAATTCGTAAGAAACCTCTCTTCCTCTTCCTGATGGGTACATTTATCTTTGCACTGATTGGCTTCCCTCCATTTCCTTCATTCTTTGCCAAGTGGACTTTAGTGATGGATTTAATCAATACCGGAAATCTTCCATGGGTTGTTGCAATACTCTTTGGTTCGATGATGGAGGCTGTTTATCTTTTCCGTTGGTTTGGTTATGCCATTAAAGGTGAAAACGAAAACATAGAAGATTTCAAAATTGAACTTCATAAAATTATCCCTGTAGGAATTGTTGTTGTTTCTCTTTATGTTGTAGGATACTTTACTGCACAACACACCGAAGTGGGTGCTGCAATCAACTGGATACCTCTTCTGTTTGTTGCTGCAATTTTTGTTCTCGATTTTCTACCCGTTTTTGTAAAGAACACAATTGCCATTATAGGTATGGCTCTCTACTTCTACAATATCTACCCCGACCTCGATAATCTTCGCCTAATTTTTGAAGCTATCTTTTTGGTTGGAGGTATACTTACTCTTATTGCCGGTTATGCTTACAAAGGAAAACGTACAGGTTTCTATCCTGTAGCCCTCCTGATGTATGCCGGACTAACTGCAATCATCGAAGCTCAAACAACACTACAGTTCTTCTTTGGGTGGGAGCTGATGACTGCCGGATCGTACTTCTTAATTATTAGAGGTAAGCGTTCAATGCCACATGGATTAAGCTATATGCTATTCTCTATTGGCGGTGCCTACGCTCTGCTTACTGCTTTGGGTATGGCTTACGCCGGACAGGGTACTTTCAGCATGGATATAATTAACGGTATCACATACCTGCCTTATTGGGCTTACGGTCTCTTAATTGTTGGGTTCTTAACCAAAACAGCGGCTCTCGGATTACACATTTGGTTGCCCGGTGCTCACGGTGAAGCAGAGAGTGATGTCTCTCCAATGGTTTCGGCCATACTTCTTAAAGCCGGTGTGTTTGGAGTTGTTCTAACACTTATAGGTATGGGAGGTCCAAACAATGAGTATACATGGTTACCTTACGCCTTAGGATGGCTGGGTGCTATAACTGCACTCTCAGGTAACCTGATGGCAGTATTTCAGGAAGATGCAAAACGTCTTCTGGCATACTCCTCTATCGGTCAGTTAGGATATATTGTTCTTGGTCTGGCTATGATGTCACACCTTGGTTGGTTAGGCGGTTTTTCGTATGTTATCAATCACTTCCTCTACAAAGCAGTTCTCTTCCTCACTATTGGTGCTGTTGTACTGCGTGTAGGTACTCATAATATGTATGAGATGGGAGGCCTGATTAAGCGTATGCCTCTTGCATTCCTTGCCGTGATGATTGGAATAATTGCTCTTTCGGGTGTTCCTCCATTGTCAGGATTTGCAGGAAAATGGTTATTCTACAATGCTATCCTCGAAAAAGGATGGTACTTCCAGGGAGCAATAATGTTCTTTTCGGGAGGTATAGCATTCTTGTATCTGTGGCGATTGATTCACACAGTATTTCTGGGTCAGCTGAAAGATAATCATAGAAATGTGAAGGAGATATCCATCTGGTTCCTGATACCTATCTACACCCTGATTACAGGTATCATGGTTTACTCATTCAAGCCGCAATGGGTGCTTCAACCACTTGGCGACATGATTGCACAATACTTCCCCGATGGTCAGCTTAGCTGGGTTGGCGACACTGCCATTTCAAAATATGGTCACTGGGCAGGTACATGGGTAGCCGTAACAGTTATTGGGGCATTCCTGATTGTGCTGGCTCTGTTGATGCTTTCAACACGAAAAGCCCATAAATTAAAACAGTTCGATATTACATATTCAGGTGAGCGTCCTGAGCGTCCTGAAACAACTCATGTTGCATACAACGTTTTTGAAGGATTGTACAAGGCAATGTGGCCTGCAACAATTCCTCTAGTTGAGGCATGGTGGAACAGGGTTACAGATTTTCTGCATGACACTGCCGACATTGCTCGTCGTATCTACAGCGGAAACGGACAGATTTATATTGTTCATATAGTATTGTTTATTATAGTTACTTACTTTGTAATAATAGGAGGATAGATTAAATGACAGTTTACGTTAAATTTGGATATACACTTCTCGGTTTACTCATAGTCTTAAATTGGGGATTCTTGATGGGAGCTACTTTCCGTAAAATAGGTGCTCGGGTGGCCGGAAGATACGGTATTCCGTTTTATCAGCCTTGGCTTAACTTATTGAAAAATATAAGTACCCGAACCACAATCACACACGGTGTAATGTATTATATAGGGCCTGTTTTCCGATTGACAGGTGGTGTTGGCCTCTTCCTTTTTATGCCAATGGTATTTACAGGCGACCCGGCCGGGCTGTGGACTAACTACTCTTTTGAAGGTGACCTTATTCTGATTCTCTATTTTCAGGTATTTGGTATGTTAGGTATGGCACTTGGTGCCGGACAGGGAGGTCATCCATACTCTGCTATGGGTATTGCCCGTGGATTGGCACAACATGCTGCCGTGGAACTGCCGTTAACCCTTGCATTCCTATCCATCGCTATTCAGTACGATACATTTTCAGTTTATAAAATTGTTGAAGCACAACAGGGGGGTATGATGAACTGGGTACTGTTCACCAACCCTTTTGCCGCAGTTACAATTATTCTTGCAATGCTTGGTGCAATGGGGCACTCTCCATTTAACCTTGTAAAAGCACCTAACGAAATTCTGATAGGACCTGCTACTGAGTTTGAAGGTACCTACCTCGGGTTTATGCAATCGGCAGGTAGTATTCTTCACGTAATGGAAGCAGTGCTTTTTATGAACCTTGTGTTTGGTGGAGCAACAAGCTGGATTGAACTTATTGTAAAAACCTTTTTAATCTATTTCTGGTCAGTATTTGTAGGGATGGTTTTCCCACGTTTCAAAATTGAGCAGTCGGTAACTTGGTTCTTTAAAGTTCCGTTGCTGTTGGGATTTTTAGCAATAATTATTTATAGTTTCTAAATTTTAATGAAACGATAATAGTTTCAAAAAAAATATAAAAATGTCTGAAAAAGATATGAATTATAAGGTGAGTCAGATGCTAAAGCGTTCTGAAACCAATGTTAGTAATGCAAAAAAATCTTTTGTTCGTCCCGAAGATGAGGAGAGAGAAGTTGTTGCACCTGACGGCTCCATCATGAAGGTAAACCCTATTTACGATTATTTTAGCGGTAAAAGACCTGAGGAGGAGAAGCCTAAAAACGGTATAGTAGAGAAATTTTTAAATTGGGCTCGTGCCGAGAGTATCTGGGTACTTGGTTTTGGTACCGGTTGTGGTAGTATTGAGATTCCACCTTTGGTAACACCCCGTTTCGATATGTTCAGGTTTGGCGTTCAGATGCGACCAACGCCACGTCAGTCAAATGCATTTATCATCTCAGGTTATCTCTCGGTAAAAACTCTTAAAAGAGTTATCCGTACTTATGAGCAGATGCCTTCACCAAAATATATTCTTGCACTGGGATCTTGTACCATCAATGGAGGTATGTACTACGATAGCTACAGCACCATTAACCGTTTAGATAAATATATTCCTGTTGATGTTTACATCGCAGGTTGTATGCCTCGTCCTGAAGCTCTGCTTGCAGGCTTCATGAAACTTAAGGAGTTGATTAAAGCCGGTAAGGCCGAAAAAGCCAACGAATATGCAAGAAATTTTGATGAGTATAAAGCTAATCAAAAGAAAATTATTAAAGATTGGAATATGCCGGATTATAACTGGTAAAGGAAGCCCCTCCCGACCTCCTCTGAGGGGAGGAGGAAGAAAGGAAAAAATTGAAGTATTGAAATGTCTTAAGAAAATAAAATATAGGTTCCCAAGTCTCCGCCTCAGGGGGAGATACAGAGGGGGCTGGTAACTTAAAGACCAATGAACGAGATATTAGACAAAATAAAGCAAAAGTATAGTGCTGAGGATGTAAAAGTTCAACGTACCGGCCTTGCATTTGTAACAGTTAACAAGGATGTTGCCCTTGATGCCGTAACATGGCTGAGGGATTACGAAGGGTACTCTCATTTTGTGATGATGAGTTGTGTTGACTGGATTGAGGATGGTAAATTCCAACTGTTGTATCTGCTTCACAACCCTGTAACAAAAACAGATGTTGGAGTGAAAACTTTAATCAACAGAGATAATCCGGCAATGACTTCAGGTCACCATCTGTGGAAACAGGTCTGGACTTACCAACGTGAGTTGAAAGAGGCCTTTGGAATAGACTTCCCCGGTAGTCCGCGTGTTGATGAGAACTTTGTTGTTGAGGGATGGGTCGATATACCTCACATGCGCAGGGATTTCAACACTAAGGAGTATTCTGAAGAAACATATTTCCCACGTCCCGGTAGAGAGACACACGACCCTGCAACATATATGAGAGAGCAATTGTATCCTAACCAACCGGTAACAGCAAAAAGAAAAGACAATGATAAATAAGTTTTTAGGATTCGAACCGGATAAGAGCAAATTACCTTCAGCAACAGCTAAGATTGGTGCTGATTTAGATTTGTCCTCACATAAATATCAGAAGATATGGCTTGGGCCTAACCACCCCGGTGTTACAGGAAACATGGCTATTGAACTTACTGTTGAGGGAAATACCGTGGTAAATGCAAAAACTCATGTAGGTTACCTTCACCGCGGATTTGAGAAACTGATTGAGCGTAGATTGTATGTTCAGGGTTTCCCTACAAGTATCCGTATGTGTGTGGCTGAGCCTGATACAAACGAATATCTGATTGCCACCTGTACCGAGCAACTGTCTGGGTACGACAAAGCAGTACCTGAAATGGCAAAGTGGTTAAGAATGCTATCTCTTGAGATGGCTCGTCTGCAAGGTTTGTTAAGAGGTGTTCCCGGACAGGGAGGTACTTTTGCTCTTGGCCTTGGTGTTCAGTGGGGCGTATATCTTAGAGACCTTATTCTTGACCGTTTTGAGGAGTTAACAGGTGCAAGGGTTTATCATATGTATATTATCCCCGGAGGAGTAAGAGGATTGTTACCCGATGGATTCAAAGAGCGCATGGAAGATAACCTAATGGATATTGATGATTTTATTATTCGTATCCGCAAGTTGATGTTCCACAACTCAGTATTTAAAACCAGAGCTAAAGGTTTGGCTAGGATTACTCCTGAAATGGTTGACAAATATGGTATTGTTGGAACTAACGCACGTGGTTGTGGTGTAAAGAGAGATGTGCGTAAAGATGAGCCCTACCTGCATTACGATAAATTAGATTTTGATCCTCCTACCGATAGCGATGGAGACATATACGCCCGTACCTGGGTTCGTTGGCAGGAACTAATTCAAACAGTTGACCTTATTCGTCAGATTATGGCTAAGATGCCTGCAAAAGGAGATATCAAAGCGCAGATGCCTAACGTGCTTCATTGGCAGATTCCAAAAGGTGAGACTTATGTACGTTTGGAGAGTGGAAGAGGTGAGTATGGGATGTACTACGTAACCGATGGAACTGACAAGCCGAGACGCGTAAATCTTCGTGGACCAAGTTATACTCATGCAATTGCTTTACTTGAGGATTTACTTGTTGGTGCTGATGTTGCCGATGTTCATGCAATAATGGTTTCGCTGCAAACTTGTCCTCCGGAGATAGAAAGATAAAAAAAGAAGCCCCTCCCGGCCTCCCCTAAGGGGAGGAGAAAGAGGCATTAAGATATATGATGACAATAACAAAAGAGTGTAAATAATAAAAGGAGATACCCTTACCTCCCCCCTTATGGGGGGATTGAGGGGGGCTCTTCTAAAATTCATATAGCATGAACTTAAAAGATATATTAATGCCTTTCACGGCATGGTCGAAAATTGTAAAAGACCCTGTTACCATAAAGGATCCGCTGAACAGGGAGGCTGCTCCTCGTTACAGAGGTTTTCACGATAACGATGTTGATGAGTGTATCGGCTGTGGTACTTGTGAGGCAATATGTGAAAACGAAGCTATCGACTTAGTTCCTGTTGATGGTATCGAGACTAAAGATGGCGATAGCGGTTTACGTCCGAAGATTGATTACGGACGGTGTTGTTGGTGTGCTTTGTGTGTTGATATCTGCACAACAAACTCACTACGTTTAACAAACGAGTATACATGGGTTGATACTGACCCCGACAACTTCAGGTTTGTTCCAGGTGTTGATGAGAAGGATTGGTACGAGAAAGAGGATGGCTGGAGAAAACCTGTACCTAACTACCATTTTTATGGTCAGGAGCGTGTTGAGATGGAGGAGCTGCCTGCCGAAGCAAGGGGCGACTCATTTATCGAATTTGTAAAAGGTTACTCTAAAGATCAGGCTCAACAAGAGGCTGACCGTTGTGTTGAGTGTGGTATCTGTATTGGTACTTGCCCTGCTCACATGGGTATACCTGAATATATAAAAACAATACGTAACGACGATATGGAAGAGGGTCTAAAGATTCTCTACGACACAAACCCCCTTCCTGAGATTTGTGGTCGTATCTGTACTCATAAATGTGAAGATGTCTGCTCTGTTGGTATTAACGGTGATCCGTTATCAATCCGTTGGCTGAAACGTTACATTGCCGATCAGGTGCCAAGTGAGCAATATCACGAGATTCTTGACACGCAGAAGATTTTTAAAGGGGATACAAAAATTGCAATTCTTGGTTCCGGCCCTGCCGGCCTCTCTACAGCATACTACCTCTCGTTGTTAGGACACAATGTTACTATCTTCGAGAAGCTGGAAAAAGCAGGTGGTATGATGCGTTACGGTATACCAGAGTACCGTCTTCCTTACGATCAGATTGATAAAGATGTTGATTATATTCTCTCTCTTGGTGTTGAGATAAAATATAACACCGATGTTGACGCTAAGATGTTTAAAAAGCTAGAGAGCGATTTCGATGCAGTATTTATCAGTACAGGACTGCATGCCGGGCGTTCAACACGTATTCCGGGCTCTGACCATAAACATGTGTTCCAGTCTATCGACCTGCTGCGTCAAATAACAGCCGGAGAAGAGATAATGGTTCCTGAAAAGGTTGTGATAATTGGTGGTGGTAATGTGGCAATGGATATCACACGTTCAATGGCTCGTCTGCAGAAGATTAAATATGGTAAAGTTCAGACTTTAGCCACTTCGCTTGAGAGTGAGGAGGAGATGCCTGCCGACCGTGAAGAGGTTGTTGAAGCACGCGAAGAGGGGGCTATTATTGATCCGGGGTGGGGTCCTAAAGAGATTGAGATTGTTGATGGTAAGATAAAAGGACTGCATGTTGTTAAGGTGCTATCTGTATTTGATGAAGACCACCGTTTCAATCCTAAGTTTGATGAGGATAACAAGAAGTTCTTTGATGCCGATATGGTGGTTGAATCTATTGGTCAGGCTCCCGATCTATCCTATATCTCAGATGAGTTGAAAGAGAAGTTGGAACTAGGACCTCGTGGTCGTTATCTGCTTAATGAGTACAACCAAACATCTGTCGAATGGCTGTTTGCCGGTGGCGATATTGTTGTTGGCCCTGACGTTATTCATGGTATTGCCGACGGACATAAAGCAGCTGTTGGAATTGACAACTTTTTGCATAATAAGAAAAAGTAATATAGTTAACTATCACGTCAATAAACTGAACATATTATTGTTGTAAATGAAGTCCGTTTAACAAGTTAGTTCGACAAGTAATAATTTTTGTAAGGATAAGCCCTTGTGTTTTAAGAATTTTGTGCATCTTTAGTGAACGTAAAATAGAACAGATATGAAAGTAGAAGATATTTTAAAAAAGAAAGGCGATGCTCCTTTGTTTACAGTAGACAAGGAGATGAAGGCCATTGAGGCCGTTGCAGTGCTTGATAAGAATAAAATCGGAACACTCATTGTTGTCGATAAAGATGATAATGTGACCGGTATTGTTTCTGAACGTGATTTTCTCTACAAAGCATACAAGACTATCGAAACCAGAAAAGTTGGTACACTTAAAGTTGGCGACCTGATGACAGGTGTCGAAAAGATGTATGTTGCTCAAAAAACTGACAAACCATACGATGTGATGAAGCTAATGCTTAAAAGAAGAATACGTCACGTACCCGTTATGGACGGAGGAACTATTATTGGAATAATATCTATTGGTGACCTTTTAGGATATGTTATTGAGAAATACGAAGAGGAGGCTTTCCTGCTTCGTGAGCACATTAAAAACCCTATGGGCATTCATGTGTACGGAGATCGCAAATAGAATACTATTTCGTTTGTAAAATAACAACCCCACACTTTACCTCTTTGGTGAAATGTGGGGTTGTTTTGGTTTTGTATTTTATTTAAATGTCATCATTTTACTAATATATTTCCCCAGAATATCAAACTCAATATTAACTATTGAGCCCTCCTTAATTTGATGGAAGTTGGTGAACTCATAGGTGTATGGGATTATTGCCACAGAGAACCGATCGTCCTTACTGTTTACCACCGTCAGACTAACTCCATTAACTGTTACCGAACCTTTCTCTACTGTCATATAGCCATCCTTGGCCATCTCTTTGTTGAAATCGTATTGAAAAGTAAAGTACCAGCTTCCGTCAACCTCCTTTACTTTGAGACATCGGGCTGTTTGGTCAACATGCCCCTGAACTATATGGCCATCTAACCGTCCATTCATCATCATGCTACGTTCAAGATTTACCTTGTCACCAATTCTTAAAAGGCCAAGATTCGATTTCTCAAGCGTCTCCCTGATGGCTGTAACAGTGTAGATCTTATCGTCTGTTTTTACTACTGTAAGGCAGACTCCGTTGTGCGAAACGCTCTGGTCTATTTTTAACTCACCGGTAAACGAACACCCAAGGGTTATGTGCAGATTCCCCTTGTCTCGGTCGAGCCCTACAACCGTTGCTGCATCTTCAACTATTCCTGAAAACATACTCTTCGATTTTATATTCAGTTAAAATGATACTATCGCAAAACTACATTAAAAAACAGATATTGGAAAAGATGCGAAATCTTTTTATTATCATGTTTGATAATAATTTGTATTTTGCAGAGTTGTTTGGAGGATGGTACACATATTGGACGGGCAACTAATAAATATATTTAAAAATGGTTTTAGTAACAGGAGGAACGGGACTGGTTGGCTCACATCTGCTGGCCGGACTTGTTAGACGAGGAGTGGAGGTGAGGGCATTAAAACGACCCGGTAGCGATATCGGTTTAGTGGATGATATAATTGCATTTTATGGAATTGAAAAGAGGTCAGAGATTCAATGGATAGATGGGGATATTGAGGATTACTATTCTCTTAAGGATGCCCTAAAAGGGGTGGATAAAATTTACCATGCTGCCGCGATGGTATCCATGAATGCAAGGATGCAGAGGAAGCTCAGAGAGGTAAATGAAACAGGAACTATCAATTTGATAAATGCTTCGATAGAGCAAGGTGTTAAAAAGTTTGGGTATGTAAGTTCTATTGCCACGCTGGGAAATTCAATTAACGGCTATCTTGTTGATGAGTCGTGTTTTTGGCAGGCTGATGAAAAGCACAACGAATATGCCGAGTCAAAATTTAGGGCTGAGATGGAAGTAAAAAGAGCTACTATGGAGGGTTTGAAAACAGTAGTTGTAAACCCATCTTTTATTATCGGTCCGGGAAGCACTGCCCGAAGTTCAGGCCAGATTTTTCAGAAGGTTAAAACAGGATTGGCATTTTATACTTCCGGTGTCACCGGTTATGTACACGCAGGAGATGTTGCAGAGGCTTTAATTACACTGATGGATAGTGATATCGAAAATGAACGTTTTATTTTGAATAGTGAAAACAGAGATCTGAAATCTTTTTTCGATAATATTGCCAAAGATCTTAATGTTAAGGCTCCGAAATTTAAAGCCGGCAAGCTGCTACTTGATATTGCTTGGCGAATGGAGTATGTTAAATTTAAACTTACCGGAATGGAATCATTATTGACAAAAACATCTGCTCAAATCGCTCAATCAAAATACAGCTATACCAGCAAAAAGCTTGTTGATGCCATCGGGTTTAAATTCAAAACCTTAGACGAGGCTATTACCGACACTGTAGCTTTTATGAAGAGCTACAATCACTGACATGTTAATTATTTGAAAGGTTGTTAAGAAGTTAGATGAAAGCCTCGCAATAATAATTAAAAATAATCAACGTATTAAATCGGCCTCTTTACAGTAGTGCTTGGAATGCTTTTGAAAATTTAGGGAGATTGAGATGCTCCGAGGAACGAGGAGATTCCTCAACCGAACTTAATTTTCAAAAGCATGGAGAGTGCTACTGTAAATAAGCCTTGACTTTTTTGCCTGTCCCGCATGGCGGGGTGTCAAGACAAAAATGAAAGGCGTATCAAAAAGGTAGGCTAACTTTAGTTAAAAGCAGGTGTTTGAAAAATAGAGGACTTTTTCACAGTCGACTAAGTAGTATAGGTCTGTTTTCTTCGTGTCTTACTGCCTTTGTGGTAAAATAGCTTGCCACTAAAAGACATAACGTTGCACAAAACACATTCTCACAGTTAGCAGTATTCTAATCATAAAAGCTATTGACCTTACGTCGAATATAATTTGGCAACTCCTATAACCCCAGAGTGAAAATCAGATGTAACTGTTCGGTATTGGGATTGAGTATAAGTGCTGACGAGAGAGTTATTCCGTAATTTTCAGTAAGCTTTACATCCTTAGAGGCTGAAATGCCAATATTTGTAATGTTAAAATTACCGTCTGTTGTAAATGCCTTGTTTCCACCTCCGGCGAATATGTCAAAATATTTAAAGCTGTACCCTGTCTCAAAGTAGACAGCATTGTCAAGGTTGTAGGCACCATAGTTTGTCGACATATAAAAATTGCTGATGCTTTGCGTTACATTAATTTCAAAGAAATGGTTGTCACCGTTAAAGTATCCACCCGTCCTCTCCGGAGCAATTATACTGTCGCTACTTAATCTGAGTTGCTCCCCCGGAAAGTAGTAGTCTGTTACTCCAATCGTTAGTCCAAAATCAAAGCTGTATGAGGTATAAAGGTCAGCCTCAATACCGATGGGAGTGGAGACAAATGCGTACGAACCCCATGCTCCCATAGAGAAGCCACCTTTGGAAAAATTAAAAGAGGGCTGAATTGCAGGTGAGTTTCCAAAGTCTAGTCCACGGAAAATATATCGGTTAACAAAGTCTGCACCAAAACTGAAAGGAGAATTATCAACCTCATCTTGTGCTTTGGTATTTGTAACTGTTAAGTTGAAAATAGAAAATGCAATAATAAATATAATTTTTCTTGTTCTCATAGTTTTTTTATAATTAACAAATACCACTAGCGATGCAAATATACAAATAAACACATTTGATACTTAATTAATGAGGGGTAGAAAGAGAAAAAGAGAACATAAAGCTGAATTATAGAATAAATATAGGGGTGGGGTAACAAAAAAACAAACAGTCAGCTTGGCATTTGTTTTTTGAAAAGAGAGGTGAAATCAGTATTAATTCCCGGTAAATTGGTGGAGTTTATTTGTAAATGACGGGTGTGTTTTGTAAACTAAATTTATTTGAGAATATTTATTTTTGGTGAAAAATCCCCCTTTTTACTTTTTATTCCTTAGTTTTACTCAGTAATTAATAATTAATAGAAAATAAAATCATACAAAAATGGATGTTACAACTATCATTTTAGGGTTCTTATTTGGAGCCACCTTAATCTATTCACGACTTAATAAATTTGATACCATTAGTGGAACGGCCAGTCGAACCGACTTTGCCGTGCCTAAGGCTATTGCGGTGGCCATTGGACTTGGAATGATTTTCCTTACGGCAGAAATTGGTTTGGGATTGGCTGTTTATCATGTTAAACCCTTCTTGCTGGGAGGGATAATTCTTGGAGGATTAATCTTTGGTGTCGGTATGGCCATATTGGGATATTGTCCGGGCACGCTGTTTATATCAGCCGGCGAGGGAGCTGTTGATGCTTTTATTGGGATTTTGGGAGGATTTATTGGTGGTATTGTTTACACTATTGCTCTACCATACATGGGTACTATTTTAGGCCCCAATCTGGGAAAAATATCATTACAAACTATTGTTGGAGGAGAAGGAGTTCTTTTTTACACTCTGGTTTTAGCTATAGGAATAATTTTTATTGCAGGTGCCATGATGTTACACAAAAAGGAGGGAACTAAAAATCTTAAATGGCTCTATTCAGGCATTGCCCTTGCAGTATTAAATCCTATTGTGTTCATGACATCAGTTTCCAACAGACCAATTGGGGCATCAACAACTTACCCCTATGTTGGTGACTTGTTGGTTGGATTAACAGACAATGACTATTTCAATAAAATTAAAACACCCGGAAATTGGGAACTGTTATTTTTATTTGGAGCTCTGTTAGCCGGTCTGGTATTCTCACTGGTTCGCAAGGATCTTAAATTTACACTTATCCATCCTTCTTGGAAAGAGATTAAAGGCAGTTCTGTTTTGGGAAGAGTTGTGTGGGCTTTTGTTGGTGGCTTTATTCTGGTATTTGGAGCCCGAATGGCCGGAGGATGTACAAGCGGTCATATTCTTTCAGGAGGAATGCAGGTTGCAATAAGCAGTTTGGTTTTTGCTATTTTTGTGTTTGTCGGACTACTAATTACAGGAAAGCTGTTTTACAAGAAGTAGTAGAGATAACTGCAACAATAAGTTAATGAAAGTACGTATAAAAAAATAGTTGACAATTTAATGGTATCAAAGCCCGGTGACGGGCTGACCTAATCTACGTGAGCAGCTTTTTTTAAGTGTTGTACTGGTAACCATGATAATAGGAAGCTTTGCCTATGGAATGTAAGTTTACAATACCATTAGAATAAGCAATAACCTTCTGTTTGTGGTAAGTACCGGTGCGTATATTATAATATTTATTATTGCGTTTGGGGAAAAGGGGATTCTATTAAAGTATAGAATTTATCTGGATGTCTATCTTAGTCTGTTTTTGGGTATCGTATTTCTTTTTATTTCGGGGCCGAAAGGGTCAGGGTTAATGTATCTTATTGGATTTAATATTCTATCTGCGGTCTTCATGGGGATGAGCTCTGTCTTTTTTAGTTCCAGTGTAACGGCCATAGTGCTTTTTGTGATTACTTTTATTATTCACTTCAATATTATTCCTGATTCTCCCATTAATGGATATGGTACATTTCAGTTTGCAAATGTGGCAATCACTACACTTTTAATTGTTTCATATCTCCACTGATTACATCAATACCACTGTCTATACCGATGAGCAGCGACTGAAACAGGTGTTATTAAACCTGATTAATAACGCTTTTAAGTTTACAAAAGAGGGTGAGATTAGTGTTGGCTTTGAGATGAAAAAAATGAGATAGAGTTCTACGTTCGTGATACAAGTAAAGGAATTGAAAAAGAGAAAAAGCTTATTATCTTTGACAGATTTGTCAAGGCCGAGCAGAACGAGACAGTTACCAAAACAAAAGGTAACAGGACTTGGATTGGCCATTTCGAAAGGAATAGTGGAGGTTCTGGGCGGTAGAATCTGGGTAGAATCTTCCGTGGGTAAGGGTGCTACTTTCTATTTCACACTGCCTGATTAATCCAAATCGTCCCAACATAAAAAGAATAAAAGTTATCCCTAAAGTTCCTCTTCAGTCTGATAAAAGATTTAATTAGCGTTTATTCAATCAATTTATTTTTAACACCAATATTATGAAACAAATTGCATTACAATCTTTTTTACTTCTCATAATACTCTCCTTTGCTGGATGTAAGGACGACTCTCTAGCTAAACAAAAGAGTGTGTTAAGTTATGTTGACCCGTTTATCGGCACAGGCTTTCACGGGCATACCTTCCCTGGAGCAACAGTTCCTTTTGGTATGGTGCAGCTCAGCCCCGACACCCGCATTATGGGCTGGGAGGCATCGTCAGGGTATCACTATCCCGATTCGATAATCTATGGTTTTAGCCATACCCACCTTAGCGGAACAGGAATTGGAGATATGGGGGATGTAATGCTACTTCCCTTTTCTGGAGATGTTGAATCAAAACTTACAGGAACATTTGAAAAGGAGAGTGAGAAAGCATCTCCCGGATACTATGCCGTTACTTTGGACAACTATGGTGTTGCTGTTGAACTTACTGCTACCAAACGGGTGGGACTTCACAAATACTCATTCTCTAACAGTGACTCCCGAAAAGTTCTTCTCGACTTGGGTCATCTCCTTCAGCCTAACTGGGGACACCGAATAGTTGAAAATGAATTTCGTATTGTTAACAAAACAACCGTTGAGGGGATCCAACGAACTTCGGGGTGGGCGGCTAAACATCAGATGGCCTACAGGCTTGAGTTCTCTGAGCCGGTTGTTAAAACTGGAATTTTTGAGCAGGGGAAAGCGGTTGATGCCAACAAGATTAAAATAAAGAGTGCCCAGATATATTTCAGCTTTAAACCTTCGGCCAAACCATTAATGGTAAAGGTTGCTCTGTCGCCTGTAGATACGCGGGGTGCAGCTCTGAACATGGCTGCTGAGATGGATTATTGGGATTTCGATAGGGTTGTAACTCTGGCTCGTAAGGAGTGGAAAGAAGCATTAAAGGGGATTGAGATTTACACTGATGATGAAGCTGTGAAAACGAATTTTTATACCGCGTTGTATCACACAATGATGTCTCCGTTTACTTATCAGGATGTTGATGGCAGGTATATCAGGATGAACAAAAAGGTTATGCAGGCACCAAAGGGCTACACAAACTACACTGTTTTCTCTTTGTGGGATACCTTCAGAGCTTTTCACCCTCTGATGACTATCATCAGGCCTGAGAAGGCTACAGAGTGGGCTCACTCACTTATTCAGAAATACCATGAGGGAGGAATCCTTCCAAAGTGGCCTTTAGCTTCAAATTACACCGGTACAATGGTTGGCTATCCTGCCGTTTCTGTTATTGCCGATGCCGTAGCAAAAGGGTTGCTGCCTGATGCACTGCCTGATGCACTGGAGGCAGCTGCATTTTCGTCGGTTTATCAGCCCGGAATAGTTGAGCGATATAAGGGAACGCGTGAGGCGGGAATAATGACTCGTCATGTCTACTTTAAGGAGAAGCTGGGCTTTGTGCCTGCCGATTCAGTTCCTGAATCTGTTTCGTGGGGACTGGAGATGGCCTATTTTGATTGGTGTGTAGCGCAAATAGCTGATGCTGCCGGGGATAACAAAACGAGAGATGAATATCTGGATAGATCAACATTCTACAAAAAATATTTTGACCCTGAAACGGGTTTGATGAGAGGTAGAATGGCTGACGGCTCATGGCGAACTCCATTCAGGCCAAAATACTCAAGCCATCAGAAGAGTGATTATGTTGAAGGCACAGCATGGCAGTGGAGTTTTGCAGTACCTCAGGATGTGGAAGGATTGGTTAATCTTCATGGTTCGAAGAAGAAATTTGAAAATATGCTTGATACTCTCTTTACCACTGATTCATCAGTTGAAGGAGAGGAGGCATCAGGCGATATCACCGGACTGATTGGTCAGTATGCTCACGGCAATGAGCCCAGCCATCACATGGCCTACCTATACAACTGGACTGATGCCCCATGGAAAGGACAGGGCTACATTGACAAAATACTGTATGACTTTTACCTTCCAACTCCTGAAGGAATAATAGGTAATGAAGATTGCGGTCAGATGTCGGCATGGTATGTTCTCAGTGCAATTGGTATCTATCAGGTGACCCCCGGTGACCCCACTTTTGCTCTAGGCAGACCAATCGTTGACAAGGCAGTGATTTCGGTGCCGGGAGGAAAATTCACTATATCTGTTAATAACAACTCGCGCAGAAACAGATACATTAAAGAGGTTAGCCTCAATGGAGAGAAACTTAACCGTCTGTTCATCTCATACAGTGAAATAATGAGAGGAGGCAATCTCAACTTTGTTATGACATCTGATGCTAACGAGGCGTTTGTACCGGAGCTGTAAATTGTGGGTTACTGCGGAGAATTATCTTTTCTCACGCAACAAGCAGATAGATTTATCGTTATTTTATAATTCAGATGTTATCTTTGTCTTCATGTTGTTTGAAATTAGGAGTGATGAGAAATAATAGTCATAGTTTGTTGTTTAGGTTGATACCTGTTCTGATTATTGGAATAGTCGCAACCTCCTGCTTCAAATCAGATATTGACTCTATCTCCGATAAGATAACATGGTCACCAAACTTATCTCTCCCTGTTGGGGATCTCTCGTTTACTCTACCTCAGGAGGAGGCAGACAAGATTAATGTGGGAGATTTTTATACTCCCCCTCCTGAATTGTGGTACGACACTCTTGAGTTTGATATATCAGGTATGATTACTTACCGCGAGTCCATTCAATCTTTGATGTTTAGGATAAACATGACAAATGAGTTTCCGGCTCAGAGTGAGATTTTTATCTTTTATCCTGAGGATGGACAAGGGGTCGACTATTCCCGCTCCCTCACCGGCTCGGATCCCATAGAGATTGCTCCCGGAGAAATTGATGTGGAAGGGAAAGTTACCATCCCAAGTAAAAAGCAGATTGATATTGAACTGACACCTACTCAGATTGATGATCTGATGACCTCCCCCCGCCTGATAATAAGAACAGTAATTCGTAATATGTATATTACTGAAGAGATAAAGAATAACTTTTCGCAGTACCGGTTTATTACTCAGTTAGGGGTGCAGGCTCAAATAGTTAAGGTTTATGAATAGTGTACTGAAAATTTATACTCTTTTAGTACTTCTGTTCATCGAAGTTTATGCTTCAGCGCAACAGGATAACACACTGTTTTTTATGCATGAGCTGCCACAGGCAAACTTTGTAAATCCTGCTGTGCCCTCTACGTGTAAACTCTTTATAGGATTTCCTGCTCTGTCGTCTGTTCATGCAAACTACTCAAATACTGCATTAACTTTTAAGGATGCTTTTAGTAAGGGAGCAAATGGTGATTCACTCTATTTTAATGGGGATAAAATAGTTTCACAAATAAGCGGTAAAGAGCTTATTACTTCAGACATTAACCTCACGTTGTTTACTATGGGTATTCATGTCAATAGGTACTACCTTACCTTCTCGGTAAACGAGAAAGTTACTACATACAATATGATTGCCTCAGATTTGTTAAAGTTAGGCTGGAACGGGAATACACGTTATTTGGGTGATGAGGTATCAGCTGATGGAACACGAATAAATGGTAACAGCTATCATGAGTTTGCTTTTGGTGCATCAAAAGATATAAGTGCTAAATGGAGGCTGGGAGTGAGGGCAAAGGTTCTTTTTGGTTTGGGAAATGTTTACACTCCCGAAACCAGAGGCTCTCTTTTTACGGATAGAAACTCATTTATTTTCAGTCTGCTTCTAAACTCAAAAGTCAACAGCTCGCTCCCAATTAATGTATCTGTTGATGAAGATGGGAAAGTTGAAGATGTCACATTAAGGAATGATTTTACTGCAAAAGAGTATTTTCTCAATTTTAATAATTTGGGTGTTGGTGCAGACGTGGGATTTATCTACTACAAGGATGAGAAAACTACATTCTCTGGCAGCCTGCTCGATTTTGGTGCAATATTCTGGAGTAAAGATGTAAACAGCTTTGTGTCAGAAGGGATGATATCCTACCCGGGCACAACAGAAAACGGGAATTTTAATAATAGCGACTATCTTAATCAGCTTACCGATTCATTAAGGCAGATATTCACCCCGGTATCGTCACCCGGGGAATTTATGAGTCCGTTGGTTCCGAAAATATATTTTGGGGTAACGCACAATATCTCCGACCATTTTAATGCAGGAGTATTGGTACGTTCCGAAATATACAGAAACAGATTGTATCCGTCATTCACCCTGTCAGCAAATAGTTTTAACTATAAAATTCTGAATGCAAGTCTGTCTTACACATTGCAAAATGGCGAGTATACAAATATTGGTGCAGGAGTTGGAGTAGAGTTGGGAGCTGTTCAGATACATATTATAAGCGATAATATTCCGGGATTCTTTAAACTTGACAATACACGTAATGCCAATATCAGGTTTGGGTTGAGTTTTGTGCCCGGATGTGATGAAAAAATAGTAAAAGAGCCTGTCAATACCAGAGGGGGTGGAGCCTTGCCTTGTTACTACAGCCCTTACCGGAAAGGGAAGTCAAGAAAAGCAAAGCGAAAAGTAATTAAGACTTTTAGGTAGTTATCCATTATCCTCAGCAAACCACTCAGCAAATGAGTTTGCTGTTTCATTTAACTTAAGGCTGAAAAGCTGAATATTCCCGGGAAGTCTCTTTTTCATCCTTTTTGCAAAATCCACAAGAAGATTTTCACAGGTGGGTTGGTAATCAACGATTTCAAAACGAGAAAGCATTTGAGGTATATCTTTTAACTTATTGTGTTGTGAGTGAGAACTGATAACAAAAGTATGATCAAGTCGGTCAACAATCTCCTCCTTCACAATCTTTTTTAAATCCCCAAAATCCATCACCATACCGTACTTTGGATTACTCTTATCGCTATTGGGTGTACCAATAACCGTAACAGCTAAAATATACGAATGACCATGAATATTACGGCACAATCCGTCATAGTCCCAAAGCGCATGTGCCATCTCAAAACGAAACTCCTTAGTCAATCTTATTTTACTCATAACTATAATTCCTCCATCTTAACAGGTAAACAGCGGAGACGGTTTTCTAAAAGTAAAAAAGGGCAGGCAAACTTATACAACCTAAAAAGGGCTACAACCTATTTGCTGATAGGGGTACATTTACTAACACAGGCAATAATATTTTTTAAGCTATTGTGTTTTAAAAAGTAATAGGTGTTTTTCCCACTTCTTTTACTGGACAACACCCCTTTATCTTTAAGTATTCCCAGATGATGCGAAGTGGTTGACTGCTCAATGTTAAGTATATTATGAATCTCTGTTACCGTTTTTTCCTCTCCCTCTTCCAAAAGTCTGATAATAGCAACCCGCATAGGATGAGCAATTGCCTTCAACATACTGGCTGCACTTTCAAACATCTCAATATCTAAATCCTTAATCTCCATAAACC
>JALVBA010000229.1 GCA_027010905.1 Marinilabiliaceae bacterium | reverse complement strand
CGATAAATCAATATTATGGATAATCTCTTTTTCAAATATATGAAGGAACGAATTGGAAAGCGTAAAGCTGTTGATACATCCAATCTCTCATTAGGTCCGGTAATGACTATCTCGCGCGAATTTGGATGCCCTGCATTAGACATTGCAATAGAACTTGCAAAAACACTGACAGAAAAAAACAAGGAATCCGGAATTAACAAAGAGTGGCGAGTTGTTAGCAAAGAGATTATTGAAGAGTCTGCAAGAGAGTTAAAGCTAACTCCCTCCTTAATAGATGATTTATCGGAATATAAACACAACTCTTTTTTTGAAAACCTGACTCTTTTTTTATCCGACAACTACTATCCGGGCAATACCAAGGTAAAAAATACAATTGCAAAATTTATTTATGAAACAGCTGCTGAAGGAAATGTGATTATTGTTGGTAGAGCTGGGGAAGCTATTACAAAAAATATAGAAAAATCATTCCATACAAAAATCATTGCTCCACTTGATTGGAGAGCACAAGAGGTAAGTCTTAGCGAGAATCTTTCAATATCTGACGCAAAGAAACGCTGTATTGACCAGGACAGGAGAAGAGAACAATTCCGACACTTCTTCGAAGGTGATAAACCCGACAATGAATTTTTTAATATCACATTTAATTACCGCGACATGACAACTGAGGAAATTGTTGAATTATTGGAAATTGTTGCTGAGATACGCGGATTCATTTAATTTACTCATAGTATTTCATAAGACTTACTGCCTGATTGTAATATCCTGCACCAAAAAGGTTCAGGTGATTTAACACATGGTATAATTTGTAAATATTCATACGGTACTCCCACCCATCTTTCAGCGGATAAGTACTCATATATGAGTTATAAAACTCATCATTAAACCCACCAAACAGGTAGGTCATGGCGAGGTCTGCCTCCCGATTACCATAGTACACCGCAGGGTCAATCAGGACAGGCTCTCCTTGTGAGCCGGTCATAAAATTACCACTCCACAAATCACCATGAAGAAGTGCCGGCAACTCTTCACTTCCTCTCAGTATCTGTTCCAATTTACCTTCAAAAACCGAAAATGCATGAATAAACTTATCTGAGATGTAACCATTCCTTTCAGCTAATTTAAGTTGAGGCAACAACCTTTTATTGAAGTAAAACTCAGCCCAATCTGTTTTTTCATTACCCTCAGCAACATTTAACTGAGGAGTAGCCCCAATGAAATTGTCTTCATAAAAGCCAAATGATTCATTTGTGTACCTATGAAGTTGTGCAAACTGCTCCCCAAAGAACGACCAAAAATCATCAACCCTTCTGCCCGGCATTATCAACTCCAGCATAAGAAACTTGTTATCTGCTGCAATAATATTTGGCATTGAGATACAATTAGCTTTTTGTAACTCTTTAAGTCCGTTAGCTTCGTTAATGAACATTGAGCTATTGAAGCCTGTTTTCAGAAAATATCTCTTACCCGATATCGTCTCAACAATCTGAATATTTGCAATTGAACCCCCTGCCACAGAAGATGACCTTTTGATGGCTTCGCCAACAATATCCTCTATCCCATTTATTATCTCACTGTTCATCTGTCAGGTGTGTAAGCAGCCCCCCACAGGCATCCTCTAACAAATCTAGAACCAACTCAAACCCATTGTCACCCCCATAATATGGGTCAGGAATATGGTTGTAGCTGTAATTGCCTGAGAAGTCTGTCATCATATGCAGCTTCAATCGTTGCTCTTCATTTTCAACCATATCCTGCAGGTCTGTCATATTCTGCTCATCCATAGCAATAATATAGTCGAAATGGTCAAAGTCGAAATCGGGATCTACCTTTCTACTTATACTCGTCAGATCGTAGCCACGTTTACGGGCATGAATCTGCATACGCGAATCGGCCTGCTCTCCTGCATGCCAGGCAGCAGTACCGGCTGAGTCAATCTCAAACGTTTTACTTTTACCGGACTTCTTAACCAACCCTTTCATCACAGCTTCTGCACTTGGCGATCTACAAATATTTCCAAGGCATACAAACAGTATTTTTACTTTTTCCATATCCTATATTTTGATAGATACAAATATAGAACATTATAAGAGTTAAATTAACAAT
>JALVBA010000228.1 GCA_027010905.1 Marinilabiliaceae bacterium | reverse complement strand
GGAACAAAACTTGTTTAATTTGTCACTAAATTATGAAAAGTTAAACTATTAATTGAAACCGCCACGTGCGAGAGCATGCGTGGTGGTGTGAGAGGGCGGGGGAGTAATCCCCCTACCTACTCGATTTGAACGGGAATGTTTCTACCTCTGATATCGATACAGCATACAATTTTGTTGCAGATGAATTAAAGCTTATTGAAAAATTTGAGAACCCAGAAATTGAATTTAGTCCTAATGTAACAGTTATTTATGGAGCGAATGGTTCGGGCTAAACTTAGTTGATAATAAAAAATCAGTTTGAAAGATTCCACAAACTTATAGCCATAATTCCAGACGTTCAGTACATTTTAAAATGGTGCAACGTCATTTGGGTTTGAAGGGGGTATTTTCGGAATACCGGCATCTCCATGGTGTTCAAAAGAAGAATCATTAGCGTTGTTACTATTTATTTTTGATTGCATGGTTTGGTGCATTCCAGATTCACCCTGATGATAATCATGTGCAGAGTAATCTCCCATATCCTCTTCAAGATTTTGGAAGCGGGCAAGATGTTGCTTGAACCTTAGCCTTACATCACCGGTAGCTCCATTACGGTGCTTTGCAATAATTATTTCAGCAATTCCTGAAAGAGAATTTCCTTCGAGGTCTTCTGTTATTTTGTAGTATTCAGGTCTATGAATAAAGATAACCATGTCGGCATCCTGCTCAATAGCACCCGACTCTCGCAAATCAGAGAGCTGAGGCCTCTTGGCGTCACCTGTACGGGATTCCACCCCACGGTTAAGCTGCGACAGAGCAATAATAGGTACGTCTAACTCTTTTGCCAGACCCTTTAGTGAACGGGATATTAAACTTACCTCCTGCTCACGACTGCCGGGACTCATACCGCTTGCATTCATCAACTGCAAGTAATCGATGACAATAATACCAATATCGTGTTTTGACTTCAACCTACGGCATTTTGCTCTCAGTTCAAATATCGACAAGCCTGCTGTATCATCAATATACATTGGAGAATCAACCAGTGTTTGAACCTTTGTCTCCAACTGTTTCCACTCCCATGTATCGAGATTACCGTTCTTAATCTTCTCTGATGGCAATTCGGTCTCCGAAACAATAAGTCTGTTTACTAGCTGCACATTCGACATCTCAAGTGAAAATATTGCAATAGACTTTTTAAATTCAATTGCAATATTACGCGCCATTGATAATACAAATGCTGTCTTTCCCATAGCTGGACGAGCAGCTATGATTATAAGGTCTGATTTCTGCCACCCTGAGGTAATTCTGTCGAGGACTGAAAAGCCTGAGGCTATACCGCTAAGTCCGTCAGTACGTTTGCTAGCCTCCTCTATTCGTTCCATCGCTTCCGCAATAACAGGATTTATTTGCATTGCATCCCTTTTCATCTGACCTTGCGAGAGCGAGAAGAAAGAGTTTTCGGCCTCTTCAAGCAGATCATTGACATCGGTGGTTTCGTCAAATGATTTTGTCTGTAACTCTCCTGATATGCGAATTATCTCACGTTGCAAATACTTTTGCCATATAATTTTTGCGTGATAGTTGATGTGAGCTGCAGATGCTACCTTGGTTGTTAGTTGGGAAATGTAGAAAGCTCCACCCACTTCATCAATCTTTCCCATTAGCTTCAGCTCCTCCATCACTGTAAGCATGTCAACCGGCTGCTGTTTCATAAACAGACTTGTAATTGCCTCATAAATATGCCCGTGCGCCTGCTTGTAAAAACACTCTGGTTTTAAAGTCTCTGAAACAATAGAATATGCATCCTGTTCTAACAGTAGGGCACCAAGCACAACCTCTTCAAGTTCAAGAGCATGGGGAGGAGTTTTGCCTAATGAGAGGTCAGCTGTAGATTGTTTCTTGCCGGAGTTTTTATAATCAGCCATTATTAACTATTTTTTTATATGGAATGCAAAAGTAAGAAAATAATCCCCCTCAAATCATAAATGATGAAATGATTTTTTAAGATTAAATTAACAACAATTGTTAAAAACTTTTTTTACTTTGTATCTTGCATCAAGAAACCGTTATTTCATGATATCTTTTCCAAATGCTAAGATTAATCTAGGACTCTCTGTTACAGAG
>JALVBA010000227.1 GCA_027010905.1 Marinilabiliaceae bacterium | reverse complement strand
ATGTAGAATATTTCAACTAAATTTACGTTCTTATTCATAAGGATTGTTTTATGTTATCTTTTTGTTGTTCAATACTTTAAGATAACTAAAACAATCCTTTTTACAAAATAAAAAATCATAATTCTTATATCGAACTCAGGTTATCAATAATCTTATTCAGTGTATCACTCGGACGCATCACTTTGTCGAGTACGTCGAAATTTGGTCTGAAATATCCATTTATATCAACCGGAGAACCTTGTGCTGCAATTAACTCATCATTAATTTTAGCTTCGTCCTTAGTAAGTTGAGCGGAGATTTTTGCGAATTTATCCTTAAGTTCAGCATCTTCATTTTGGTTTGCCAACTCTTCGGCCCAGTATAGGCTTAGGTAGAAATGACCTCCCCGGTTATCAATCTCATTTACCTTGCGCGAAGGAGACTTTTCGTTGAATAGAACCTTTGATACTGCTTTGTCAAGTGCCTTTGCAATAACTAATACTTTGCTGTTGTTTGTTTTGTTCCCCAGCTCTTCCAGGGCTACTGTTAGAGCAAGGTACTCACCAAGCGAATCCCAACGTGAGTGTCCCTCTTTCACAAACTGCTGAACGTGTTTGGGAGCTGACCCTCCTGCACCTGTCTCGTACACTCCACCACCTGCCAGAAGCGGTACAATCGACAACATCTTTGCCGATGTGCCCAGCTCAAGTATTGGGAACAAGTCAGTAAGGTAGTCTCTTAAAGCGTTTCCTGTAACCGAGATAGTATCTAAACCATCTTTGGTTCGCTGAAGTGTATATTTCATTGCCTCAACGGGATCCATAATTTTGATTTCCAGTCCGGCAGTGTCGTGATCTTTAAGGTATACATCTACTTTTTTAATCAGTTCTGCATCGTGAGCGCGATTTTCGTCAAGCCAGAAGATAGCAGGATTACCGGTAGCTTTAGCACGGCTTACGGCAAGTTTAACCCAATCCTTAACAGGAAGGTCTTTAGCCTGACAACCTCTCCAGATATCACCTTTTTCTACACTTTGCTCTATTAATGCATTACCGGCCTCGTCAACAACTCTGATTGTTCCTGCTCCTTCGGCAATAAATGTTTTGTCGTGTGAGCCATACTCCTCGGCCTTTTGAGCCATCAGTCCCACATTAGAAACATTACCCATTGTGGTAGGGTCGAATGCACCATTCTTCTTGCAGAAGTCAATACCCTCCTGATACCATCTCGAGTAACAGCGATCGGGGATAACAGCTTTTGTTTCGTGCAGTTGTCCATCGGGTCCCCACATTTTACCTGAATCACGAATTACCACCGGCATCGATGCATCAATAATAATATCGTTACTGGCGTGCAGGTTGGTGATTCCTTTGTCCGAATCTACCATAGCCAATTTAGGACGTTTCTCATAAACAGCCTGAATGTCTGCTTCAATCTCTTTTTGTTTTGCTGCAGGAAGTTTTTTGATTTTTAGGTAGAGGTCACCTAATCCCAGATCGGGATTAATGCCAATCTCTTCGAAAGACTGCTGATGCTTTTCAAACACATCCTTAAAAAATACAGAGACAAAGTGTCCGAATATCACAGGATCGGATACTTTCATCATTGTAGCTTTCAGGTGAACAGAGAAAAGAACATCTTTCTCTTTAGCATCTTCAATCTCCTTTTCGATAAAGCTGCGAAGGCTTTTTGCACTCATAAATGTTCCGTCAAGTACTTCACCTTTTAATAGGTGTAGTTTCTCTTTAAGTACAGAAATATCTCCTTTAGAGTCAACAAATTCAATTTTAACATCCTGCTCTTTGTCTATGGTTACAGACTCTTCGTTGCCGTAAAAATCTCCCTCTTCCATCCAGGCTACGTGTGACTTTGAGTCTGATGACCATGCTCCCAGTCTTTTGGGGAATTTCTTTGCATACTCTTTTACCGATGGTGCCACCCGGCGGTCGGAGTTACCCTGACGCAGTACCGGATTTACGGCTGAACCCAAAAGTGTTGCAAATTTGGCATGAAGCTCTTTCTCCTCTTCTGTTTGAGGCTCTTCAGGATAATCGGGAATGTTGTATCCTTTATCCTGTAACTCTTTAATGGCAGCTTTTAACTGAGGGATAGAAGCACTGATGTTTGGC
>JALVBA010000226.1 GCA_027010905.1 Marinilabiliaceae bacterium | reverse complement strand
AGTAATAAATTGCACGTGGGATAGCTATGCCCTGATTCGTAAATTCACCCTCTTTTTGATGAAAAATAATGTGTTATTTGTAAATATTCTAAATAATAATCATCACTTACTACATAATCCAAACATTCTTCCACCACTGTAGTTGGATATGAAATGCAAGAAATGGATTTCTTACCTTGAAACCAAGTTTATGCATAATTCAGGTTAGAGACTAAATGGCATATTTTTTACTTCCGGAGCAACCCTATTTCCTGCCAAAATCAGCCGGAATCTCGCCCCAGCCCTTTGTATCCCACTTAAGAATAGGGATATCAAAACTATTTTCACGAAGCCATGCCTCGGCTCTTCTCACTACGTCAAACAGATTTTTAGTTTTTGCGTTTTCGGGAAGCTTCGTTTTACACTTCTTATTTCTAACCCAGCTCATTGCCGTCCTTGAGTCAGTATAAATGGGTAGTTTTACACCCTCCTTTTTCAGGTAGGATATGCCATGAACAATGGCCAGAAACTCTCCAATATTATTTGTTCCCAACGGATACTTCTGGTGAAAGATAGTCTTCTTTGATTTTGTGTGTACCCCCTGATACTCCATCACTCCGGGATTCCCGCTACAGGCCGCATCAACAGAGAGGCTGTCCCAGACAATTTGGGCCGTGCTCGTTCTCACACTCCTCTTAGTCTTGTTGTATCCACTCTTTATCTTGGTGGGATGCGCATAGGCATACTCTGCTTGTGTCCTGTTTTCAAAACCTTTGTATTGTGCTCCGGTGTACCCTTCAATAGCACCCTTGCACTCCTCCCAGGATTCAAACACTCCGGTTTTACGACCTTTCCATACAACATAAACTTTTTTAGCCATCTAATTAAGTTAAAAGTAGAAAGTTAAAAGTAAAAAGTTCATACTTTTAACATATTCATTTTATTAAAACAGTTCCTTCATTATCAATGATGTTGCTCCACACATTTTATCAACATACTCTCCTGCTTGTTTACCACTCTCATTTAAAAATCCGGCTTCATTCCACATCTTAGTCACCAGCCGGTCAAACTCATCAAAAGAGGTTATCTCAAACCCTCCACCCAAATCAACTAAGTCGCAGGCCTCCTTATATTTTTTATATTTAGGGCCAAAAATAGCGGGTATTCCATAGGTAGACGCCTCAAGAACATTGTGAATTCCCGAGCCAAAACCTCCCCCAATGTATGCGATCCCTCCATACCTGTAAATAGCAGCAAGCATGCCGATAGTATCAACTATCATAACCTTAAAGTCTGAGGGGTTATCGGGAGGAGAGGTAATTCTGAACGATGTTACTTTTAATGATGACTCAATATCTCTGATGTGAGCATCATCAATTTCATGGGGAGCAATTATCATCTTTACATTTTCGTATGATTCATTGATATAGCTTGTCAGAATCTTCTCATCAGCAGGCCATGAACTACCGGCCACAATAGTACTGTACCCCTTCGAAAACTCATGAGCAACATCAATATCTTCAGCAGCCTCTGCAATCTCTTTAACCCTGTCGAAACGTGTATCACCGGCAACAGTGTAATCATTGAATCCAATACATTTCAACAGCTTTGCAGATTTTTCATCCTGCAGATAAAAATGGTTGAACGATTCCAGCATCTTCCTGAACCATCGGCCATACCACTTAAAAAATGATTGACTCTCCCTAAAGATAACAGATACGCCATACACAGGAATATCATTTTTTTTCAAGTTGGTAAGAAAGTGATACCAAAATTCATACTTAACAAAGAATACCATCCCGGGGTTAATTGCCTTGATAAATCTCTGTGCATTTCGTTTTGTATCTGCAGGCAGGTAGAAAACATAATCAGCCTCTTCGTAATCTTTTCGTATCTCATACCCTGAAGGAGAAAAAAATGTGAGAACAATCTTCCTCTCCGGAAAGCTCTTCTTTATTGACTCAATAAGTGGGCGCCCCTGTTCAAACTCTCCCAACGAAGCAGCATGAACCCAGATTGTTGACTGCTGAATATTGCTATCCTCCAATTTTTGCCACACCTGTGAACGTCCCTTTCGTAACAACTTAATCTTAGGACTAAAAAGAGAACCTATAAATATTACTAAATCAAAAAACAGTATACCAAAATTATATATCCGGGTCATCACTAATTTTTATTACAAATATAGTATTTGATTTGATGCCAATTAAAAAAGCCTGTTGAAAAAATCCAACAGGCCTTTAAAATTGATTTGATTGTCTATCCGCGTATTGCTTTAATACCCGGCAACTCCTTTCCTTCAAGATACTCAAGAAGAGCACCTCCGGCAGTAGAAATATACGACACCTGGTCAGCCAGACCAAACTGATTGATGCAAGCAACCGAGTCGCCACCACCAATTAGTGAAAAAGCACCCTTAGCTGTAGCAGCAGCAATAGCTTCGGCCACAACCCTTGAGCCAGGAGCAAACTTCTCCATCTCAAACACTCCAACAGGACCATTCCAAAGAATAGTAGATGAGTTCTCAATAACCTCCTTAAACATCTTCATCGACTCCGGACCGGCATCCAATCCCATCCAGCCATCTTCAATCTGCTCAACAGGCATTACCTTAGTATTAGCATCGTTACTGAAATCATCAGCCGCCAACACATCAGTAGCAAGATAAAGCTTCACACCCTTCTCTTTGGCTTTAATCTCAATACTCTTTGCCAACTCCAGATAATCATCCTCACATAGTGAATTTCCTACCTTCCCTCCTCTTGCCTTGATAAAAGTATAGGTCATTCCACCACCAAGAATCAGGTTATCAACCTTGTCTAAAAGATTCTCAATAATAGTTATTTTAGAAGAGACCTTAGCACCTCCCATAATAGCTGTAAACGGCTGCTTAGCCTCTTTCAACACTTTATCCAGATTTGACACTTCACTGTCGATAAGGAAACCGAACATTTTACTGTCAGCATCGAAATAGTTGGCAATAATTGCTGTTGATGCATGAGCTCTGTGAGCTGTACCAAAGGCATCATTAACGTACACATCAGCCAAACCGGCCAATGCCTTAGAAAACAGTTTTTGCTTCTCTTTCATCTCTGCATTTGCTGCTTTCACCTCCTCTTCGGAAGCTCCTTCCGGCAATTTTGCTTTACCCTCCTCTTCAGCATGAAAACGCAAATTCTCAAGTAGGAGCACCTCTCCGGACTTCAATGCAGCAGCCATCTCTTCAACTTCACTTCCCACACAATCGGGGGCAGACTGAACATCTGTACCAAGCAGTTTTTCAAAATAACCTCTAAGATGACTTAACGAGAAATCAGGATTTACTTTTCCCTTAGGTCGCCCAAAGTGAGACATCACTATGGCTATCCCACCATCGTTAATAACCTTTTTTATCGTTGGCAGAGCAGCTTTAATTCTGGTATCATCAGTAACCTCAAATTTCTCGTTCAACGGAACATTGAAATCAACTCTGATAATAGCCTTTTTTCCTTTAAAATTAAACTTATCAATTTTCAGCATTTTCATACATTTTTTAGTTTCTCAATATTTAAGCATCAAAGATAAAAATTATAAATGCATAAAGGAAAGGTTTCAATAATATCACTTACAATTTAATATTATTTAACGACACAAAAACGGATTCTACAATCAGTCAAAAATAAATTTATTGCAGTTTAGAATCTACAACTACTAATTCTACAAGAAGGCAGCTACATCAACACCTTCTGCAGAAACTAGAAAGTGATCATTCAACAGCTTTACCCTATTATACCTCATCCGATCTTTAGTGTTTAAATCTATTAAAAGGCCTCCGGCTGCTTCCACCACAGCCTGACCGGCAGCGGTATCCCACTCCATTGTAGGTCCAATACGGGGGTATAGATGTGCTTTGCCAGCAGCAATCATACACATCTTCAGTGAACTTCCTACAGATGAAAATTCAACCTCTCCAACCTTCGATTCAACCTTCTCAATAAAACTCTTTGTCTCTTCTGAGAAGTGACTTTTACTGGCAACAACGGTAAACTTCTCGGGTAAGGGAAATGGTAATTGCTTCACATCGCTAAGCGGTAAAGGGTTCTGATTAGTTTCCCAACCATCGCCTAACTCACAATAGTAGGCTCCATTGCTGCTACCCCAGAACAGCTGACCCAACCAAGGGGCAAAAACGACTCCCATAGTTGTGTAGTTATCCTCCACCAATGCAATATTAACTGTAAAATCGCCTCCTCGCTTAACAAACTCTTTTGTCCCGTCCAAAGGGTCAACAATCCAGAGCTTGCTCCAGTCTTTACGTTGCTCAAACGGAATCTCAGCCCCCTCCTCACTTAAAACCGGTATTCCCGTCTGCTCAAGTGCTTTCATAATAATTTCATGGCTGTTAACATCAGCATCTGTCAGAGGAGAGCTGTCATCCTTAAAACTCACATTGAACTCATTACGACTGTAAACCCTGAGTATAGATCTCCCTGCTTCCAATGAAGCATCAATAATTAAGCTAAGAAATTTATTATTCATGAAATTATAATCTTAACTGTTGAAGTTTCTCTTATTTGCATATTATTGTAATCTAATCCCTTTAATAGTACAAATCCCGGATTTGCCCCCTGCTCTATCGCACCCCACTTTAATCCTTCCGGCATTACACTTCGTATATTTTCAAAATAATTGTGAATTAACTCAAAGAGCCCTCTCCCCTCTTCTACACTACTTCTTTTAATTTCTTCCCACGTAGATTCGTTTGAAAACTCCTTTAAGTTACCCATTACCTTTATTGGACTTTCATAAAAAACATCACCTCTGAAATTTGCAGGAAAAACATTCCTGTCTGAATTGCAAAGATACTTTAAAGAGCCTTTTGCATACAACCTGCTTATTCCTTTTGATACAGAGGATACATCATTGCCAAAATCAATATCTCTTAAGTCCTCAATAAATCCGGGAATCAGCACACCGCCAAACAGCTCCACCCCCTGTTTCTCCACAAACCCATCTCCAAAAACCACTATCTCTCTTATTATACTGTTTTCGTCCACAGATATCACCGGCATCTTAGCCAGTGAGCCGTCAGGTAACAGGTAATAGTGGGCTGCAATTTTTCTCATAACACACGGATACCAGGAGCCGGAGATGGCTTTTTAATAATTGAGCCATGTCGGGGAATATGCAATAACTTAACATTCTTAACAAAGCACATTGCATCTACAGTTGTATCGTGCTCTAACAATAAACCCTCTAATCCAACAACATATTTATCTCTGTCAGCATCTAGAGTCAGGGTGGTAATTCGTTCAGAGAATGACTTATCGATAGAGTATGAAACAGTATCAGCAGTACTATCAGAATAACTTGCTATTAACCTCATGTATGCTTTATCGAGTAAGTTACCTTTTGCAAAACGGTAAGTTGCCATCAGGCGGTATATACCTGATTGTAATGAATCGACCTCAATTTCAAAAGGCACACAATTATTAGTTGTATCTTTAATATTAACAGTAAATGTACGTTTTCCTTTCCAAAGATTTGACATGCCGGTAATCACAAGCGGATCTTTCTCCGGCAACTTCTCAGTAGTATCGTACTTGAGACGGGTTTCATTCTCATTAAGAATTGAGATAACTTTATCATAAACCTCCGATAACAATTGAGGATGTTCACTATACCATGAAAAGATTGTATCGAACTCCTTTTTCCCTATTCCATGTTTGTTAAGCGTATATTTATAGTACATGGGAAGCTCATCCTCCTTACCACGAATAAACTCTCGCGACTGATTTAATAATGCTTCTGTATAATAGATATCAGCAAGGATTACAGCCAACGAATCTTCATTCGGAAAATCACCGGGAATCTTAACTCTCGTGCCACATCCCACCATTACAACAACCAGAATAAAAATCTGAAATAAATACTTATATGAAAGTTTCATGCGGTTTGCCTTTATTGAGCGACAAATTTACAAAAATGATTATCGAATGACGATTAATTCTTCAAATCATAGCTTACAAAAAGGCATTATTTGCCATCAGCCCTAATAACACTACGTATTGTTTTTAGAATAATAACAAAATCCAGTTTCAGGGACCAGTTGTCAATATACTCCATATCCATACGCATCCAGTCATCAAAAGCGATATCATTCCTTGACTCAGATATTTGCCATATACAGGTAATGCCTGGTTTCATTGACAACCGCCTAAGCTGCCATCGCTCATACTCTTTCACCTCTTTGGGCACAGGAGGACGGGGGCCAACCAGTGACATGTGACCAAGTAAAATATTAAAAAACTGAGGCAGCTCATCAAGTCCTGTCTTCCGAAGTATATGTCCCACTCTGGTAATTCTGGGATCATGAGTCATTTTAAATGTAGGCCCGTCCATCTCATTAAAATCCTTTAGATCGTCCATTAAATCCTCAGCATTTGTCACCATTGTACGAAACTTATACAACCAAAACTTACGCCCTCTCAGCCCTACTCTAACCTGTTTGAAGAACACCTGACCTTTCGAAGTAGAAGCAACAACAAGGGCAATAATAACATATAGAGGAGATAACAAAACAATAGTAATAAGCGCACTTACAAAATCAAATACTCCCTTTATTTTCAGTGACAAATAGTCTAATGGAGTGTTAGAGATTGTTAGTAGTGGGGTTGTGCCAAAATAGTGAAGGTGGGTTTTGTTGGACAGCATATTAAAAACTGGAGAGTACATTCTGAATACTACCCCAACTTCGTTACAACTAAGAAGTAGATTCTGCATTTTGGCCATGTCGGGTTGTTCATAGCAAAAAATCAATTCGTCAATAGTAGAGTCCACCAATAGTTTATCAATATCAACATCTTCGGGAAGAAAAGTCAATTCATTTTGAAAATACTCTTTAACTTCATCTGCAATAACAGCACTTATTTGGTAACCCCACTCTTTATGTGATAAGATAAGTCTAATCAATTGTACAGACGACCTGTCTCCAACAATAAGGATAGTTCGAGAGTTGTACCCCTTCTTTCTGGCATTCTTAAAGATTGAAAATACCAATAATTTAAAGGTAAAAGTCAGGGTTAGATTTATTGCCATAAAATATAGCAACGTGTTAAAATTGATATAATACTGCTCTAGAATAAAGACGAAAAAAACCAGAAGTGCTGTCCCTGTAATAGCAAGCAAGATACAGTTAAAAAGCAATACTGAATATGGCCTTGAGCGAAAGAGTTCACTAAGTCTTAACAATTTGGATAGTGTGATCCAAATGAAGAAAACAAGAAAATGTTGAATGATGTACCCTTTATCTCCAAGAAGATAAAAATCCCCATGTTGAATAAAATAGGTCAAATCCAGAGATACCCAAGCGATGACTACGTCTATAAATGCCAGGAAATTATCAATAATCTTATTTTTCTCTTTAATCATACAGGCTATTTCTTGAAACTCTTATTTTAAAACAAAACAATCATAAATATTCGTTTATAAAATTAATTATTAAAATCAGTTATCTAAAATATTTTTTTTAAAAAACATCAAATAAACCGAATAATAACATCGAGTAGGTAGGGGGATTACTCCCCCGCCCTCTCACACCACCACGCATGCTCTCGCACGTGGCGGTTTCAATTAATAGTTTAAC
>JALVBA010000225.1 GCA_027010905.1 Marinilabiliaceae bacterium | reverse complement strand
CCAACATCGACAAACTCAAAAAGATGACAGGCTACGAACCGACACATGACATCGACGAAGGACTCGAAGAGTCGATCAGGTGGTATATTGAAAATCTTGGAGAGAAAAAGTAAGCATGCACTCAGTATCCCAACAAGCTCAGTACCGTGATTTCGCGACACAGATCAAGCAGAAAATTCATAACGCAAAAAGCAAGGCGGTACGCTCTGTCAATCATCAGCTTATTGAGCTTTATTTCACAATTGGTCAACAAATCGTTGCGAAACAGGAAGAGTTGGGTTGGGGTCGTTCTGTCGTGGAACAAATGGCAAAAGATTTACAAGAGGAATTTGGCAAACAAAGTGGTTTTTCAAGCGCCAATTTGTGGCGTATGCGTAATTTTTACCTGACTTATGAAGATACACCAAATCTCGCACAGGCTGTGCGAGATTTGCCGTGGTCACACAATATTCTTATTCTGGAAAAATGTAAAGCCCCTGATGAACAGAAATACTACATTACAAATGCCCTTAAGTATGGCTGGAGCCGCAATGTTTTGACGCATCATATACAAAATGACTTATACCGACGTGACAATGTAGAGCATAAGCAGAACAATTTTACCCAGACCTTGCCAGCAACCTCTTCCGAGATGGCAGAAGAGATGATGAAAAGCGAATATAATCTCGCTTTTCTTGGAATTTCCAAAGAGGCAAAAGAACGGGAACTTGAAAGCAAGATTATCGAGAACATCAAGTCTTTCCTTCTGGAGCTTGGCTATGGATTCAGTTTTGTAGGTAGCCAGTACAAAGTCACACTCAATAACAATGAGTACTTCATCGACTTGCTTTTCTTTCATCGAAAGCTAAATGCCCTGGTGGCTATTGAATTGAAAGTCGGTAAGTTCAAGCCCGAATATGCCGGTAAAATGAACTTCTACCTCAATCTATTGAACGATACTGTCAAAATGCCTCATGAGAATCCTGCAATTGGCATCATATTATGCAGTGATAAAGATGAAATCGAAGTAGAATATGCCATTCAAAACATGAACCAGCCTCTTGGGGTATCTACCTATACCATTGAGCCAAAACTACCATCCGAGCTTGAGCAGTATTTGCCTAACTCAGAGGAGATAAAAAAGGTATTTCAGAATGAAAAATAAAGACAAACTCAAAAAGATGACTGGCTACGAACCGACACACGGTATCGACGAAGGACTCGAAGAGTCGATCAAGTGGTATATTGAAAATCTTGGAGAGAAAAAGTAAATAGTGTATAATGAATGTGAACAAAAAAGGAGCTATTGATGACAAGAGATGAATTACCGGATAAATTAATAGCCATAAAATCTGAACTCAATGAAAAATTCGGCATCGAACAGATCGCTCTTTTTGGTTCATATGCGAGAGATGAAGCAACAGAGCAGAGCGATATTGATCTGACGATTGTGAAAATGAAAAAAAAAGATTATTTTACAAGGGCGAAAGCAATCTATTGTTTAGAAAAACAGCTGGGGAAAAAGTAGATATGGGATACTTTGATTCTATGAAAACATTTATACAAAATAGGATCAAAAAGGAACTTATTTATATTTAAACATCAAAAGATGTCAAACCCTATGCACTCATGGTCGGTGTTCCTGCAAAGCAGATAGGATGGGTAGGGGTGAGTGGAAATACTTTGGAGTTTGACAAAGAAGGCATAGCATTCGATAGTGACGGACGAAGGTATGCTATAATAGATGAAAAACTCAAGGAGATATAGTATGCAACTAGTTGTGGATATTAAAAATCAAAATCTCGCAGATAAAATTATTAAGTTATTAAAAATATTTGAACAAGATGGAGTAACAATCAACTATTCTAAAGAGAAACCAAATAGACATAGTGAGAAAACAGAAGAGATAGAAGATTGGCAAAAAGAGCTTATGATGCATGAAAATCCGGATATTGAAGATGATGATGTTTTACCGGAAGCATATATGGAGTACTATAGTGAAAAATATTCTTCTTGATAATAATATTACCCTGGACTATTTTAGCTATACAAGAAGAGAGAAGTTTCCTGACTCTATTGTCTGCTTTGATTATCTGATTAAAAGTGATTTGCATTTATCTCCTCCTCCAGTCTAGACAATAT
>JALVBA010000224.1 GCA_027010905.1 Marinilabiliaceae bacterium | reverse complement strand
CATAATTGAGCTTAACTATTACTCTTTCTCAACAATTTGTCAACAGTCTCTTTAACTATCGATTTCCATTTGTCAGGATTGGTAGTAACATGCATAAAGGCATCCGTTGTTTTATCCACAACCTTATCCCCCTTTGTAAACAAAAGAGTCTGGCCCCAAACCTCATACTTCTCTACTAAATCCTTATGGGCTTTATCCTCAACATTGATAACCTGATACTCTATTTTCCCATCTCTGAATTCAGCCGGATAGAGAATCTTGAGATCATCTAAAGTAAACTGCTCAACAGCATTACAGGTTTCACATCTGAAGTTAGTGTGAAAATAGAAAACCTTTATCGCTGCATTGTTAATAACTTCGGATACCTCTAGGTTTTCTGTGATCACCTTTTTACTATTTCCTGTGGCACACGAATAGAGCAACAAAACAACTGAGATTGAAAACAGGCTTCTGATTATTAATTTCATCTTACTAACTTTTAATTAGCTCAAGTATCTCCTTCTCCGAAGGAACACGGCCTTTTACAACAACCTTCTCATCTATTACCATGGCCGGGGTTACCATTATTTTGTAACCCATAATTTTCACTAAATCTTGTTCATAGATTACAGTTGCATCAATACTGTTCTCTTGAACCACCTTTCTAACTCTTTTCTCTAATGTTGAGCATGTGGCACATCCTGTTCCTAAAACTTTAATCTCCATAATATCAATCTTTAAAAATTACAATATCCAATTAAAAATATATCCTGAAATAATTATACTAACTGCCACAGTTGCAAAAAATATGGCAATCAGTCTCCATGTCATCACCTTTTTCAGTAGCATGGCCTCCGGTAGCGACAGCCCCACAACTCCCATCATAAAGGCAATCGCAGTACCTAACGGAATACCTTTAGCCACAAGAACCTGAACAACCGGCAGAATACCCGAAGCATTAGAGTACATCGGAACCGCCAGAATAGTTGCTATCGGCACGGCAAAAAGATTATCTCTGCTCATATACTGCTCAAAAAAGCCCTCAGGAATGTAGCCGTGCATCAGTCCGCCAACGGCAATACCGGCAATCACGTACGGAACAACACCTTTAAGTATTGTCATAACCTCCTGCCATATTACCGGCAACCTCTCCTTCAAACTCTGCTTCTCCTGACGGAAGACATCCTGCTCGTACTGTGCTTGCTTAAGTATTCCTTTCACCCAAGGTGTTAAATGTTTTTCAAGTTTGAACTTTTGCAGAAGTGCTCCGGAGACTGTTCCAAGCAAAATACCGCTTATCACATAAATAACTGTTGTTTTCACTCCAAACAGACCTAGAAACAGACCTATCGCCACTTCATTGACTAAGGGTGATGTAACCAAAAAGGCAAACGTAACCCCTAGCGGTATTCCTCCACTTACAAACCCTATGAATAGTGGCACAGAAGAGCATGAGCAGAAGGGTGTTACCACACCAAACAAACTTGCCATCAAATACTCAAATCCGTATAACTTCTTTCGCGAAAGATAGTTCCTCACCCTGTCGATGGGGAAGTAACTATTCACTATCCCCATAAAAAAGATGATTACAAAAAGAAGAATCAGAATCTTAACCGTATCGTAGATAAAGAAGTTCAAAGCCTCGGCAAGATGAGCATCAGGGCTTAACCCCAAAACATCAAACACAAACCAATCAGCTATATTTTGTACCCAATCAAACATAAATAGAAGCCCCCTCTAACTCCCCCCCGAGGGGGAGAATAATATAATTTTACTTAAGCCTGTTTTAGATCTTCTTCATAAAACTTTCTGAAATCTCTAAAAATCTCATCTCTCACACGTCTGAAAACGGCAAGTACTTCCTCTTCTGTGCCTGTAGCTCCGGCAGGGTCGTCAAAGCCTATGTGAAGGCGATTCTTTACGTTACCGGTAAATATAGGACACACCTCTTTGGCGCCATCGCATACGGTGATAACGTAATCGAACGACTGATTCAAATATTCGTCAACCTGCTGCGGATAGCCACTGCTAATATCAATCCCTTTCTCTTTCATCACCTGAATTGCTTTGGGGTTAACTCGTCCTTCAGCTTTAGTTCCTGCTGACACAACATCAAAAGAGCTGTCGAGTGATTGTAGAAACCCTTCGGCCATC
>JALVBA010000223.1 GCA_027010905.1 Marinilabiliaceae bacterium | reverse complement strand
GCCAAAGGAGGATATCTGTTACTATCTTCGTATGTGAAAGTTCTTGTTTGAAGAAATTTATTAGGTAGGATTGAAGAGGGTGGAATTATGAAACCGGTTTTTACAATAGTATATGTTCTGTTTTTGTGTTCTGTGGGACTACTTGCGCAGAGGGTGGAGACAATTGCCGGAAAGAAGACCATTTTTCTTGAGACAAAAGTAATAGGAGCTGATACACTGCCACACATCACACTTCGTGAAGTATCGGTTGTGCCAGTCTGGAAATTTAAGAACAGAAGGCAAAGGACACACTATTCACGATTAGTAATTAATGTTAAGAAGGCACTTCCTTACGCACGGCTCGTATCACAAAAATTGAGGGAGATAGATACTCACATGCAAACCCTACCCACTGAAAAGGAGAAGAAAGCATATCTGAAGAGTGCTGAGAAGGAGTTGTTTGCTGAGTTTGAGCAACCGTTAAGACACTTTACTTTCTCGCAGGGACGACTGCTTATTCGACTAATTGACAGGGAGACAGGTGATACAAGTTATAATCTCATTAAAGAGTATAAGGGTGGGTTTTCCGCCTTTTTCTGGCAATCAGTTGCGCATATTTTTGGTTCAAACCTAAAAGCCGATTACGATGCGAAGGGTGACGAAAAGATGATTGAACACATTATTATTCTGATTGATAATGGAATGTTGTAATATTATTCCTATTTTTGATTTAATATGATTACATCTATTCCTGTCAGGATAAAATACAATTTCCGTGTTTCTCATCTGGAAGCATACTTCTGGTTTGGGGCACTACTAAGCATGGCTCTGACGACACCAACACATGACACACATTTTACATTTTGTCTTTTTAAATTGATGGGTATCGATTTTTGTCCGGGATGTGGGTTAGGTCATTCAATCATATTTCTGTTCCATGGCAATTTTGTTGACTCCTGGAACTCTCATCCGCTTGCGATACTGGCGGTGGCAGTATTGCTACACAGAGTATATAGAATTTTGAAAAACGATATAAAGGTATTAATACTTAAACCTGATAGAAATGAATAGAATTCATTCACTACTTCCGGAGATTGAGAGCGAAGAGGCTGTCTTTATTGAATCACTACTGAAGAATAAATCTGATGATCAATTGCAGAATTTTGCAATGTTGTACCGCAGCCGCCGAAGAGAACCCCAGTTGTTGCTATTTACTGCTCTGTTGGGATTTATCGGTTTCTCCGGTATTCACAGGTTTTTAATTGATCAGATTGGTATGGGGATATTGTATCTCTTAACTGGCGGCCTCTGTTTAATTGGTACAATTGTAGATCTGGTAAACTATCGTAATCTGGCCTTTGAATATAATCAAAGAGTTGCGATGGAGACAAGTGCTTTGGTATAGGTTATATAATATATTCATACTACTGACAGGTTTTAAAAACCTATCAGTAGTAAGATCTAAAACCTGTCAAAGGTGATGTTGTATTTTTAAATATGTATCACCTCCCCATAAGCCGCGGCGGCAGCCTCCATAATCGCTTCCGACATGGTGGGGTGAGGGTGTACAGTTTTAATTATTTCATGACCTGTTGTCTCCAGTTTTCGGGCAGTTACAAGTTCGCCTATCATCTCAGTAACATTTCCACCGATAAGATGAGCCCCCAATAACTCACCGTATTTCGCATCAAAAATCAGTTTTACAAAACCCTCTTTATGCCCGGCAGCACTTGCCTTACCCGATGCTGTGAAAGGAAATTTGCCTACCTTCAGTTCATACCCTGCCTCTTTAGCGGCTTTCTCTGTCATGCCTACTGAGGCCACCTCAGGCGTTGTGTAGGTACAAGCCGGAATATTGCCGTAATCAAGTGGTTCAGGATTTTCTCCTGCAATTTTCTCTACACAGATAATACCTTCAGCCGATGCAACGTGAGCTAAAGCCTGACCCTGAACAATGTCACCAATGGCGTAGATACCTTCAATATTTGTGCGGTAGTAGCTGTCAACTTTCACCTTGTTGTTTTTAACTTCAACACCTGCATCCTCAAGCCCCATATTTTCAAGATTAGGAGCAATACCTACGGCTGAAAGGATAATGTCAGCTTCGTGTTCTTCCTCTCCCTTTTTTGTTTTCATTACTGCCTTAACCTTTTCACCTGAAGTATCAACACTTAGAACCTCGGCATTTGTTAAAACCTGTATGCCCGACTTCTTGAACTCACGACCAAGCTGTTTCGATACATCTTCATCCTCCAAAGGCACCACTGTTGGCAGGTACTCAACAAGTGTAACTTTTGTTCCGATAGAGTTATAAAACCATGCAAACTCACTTCCAATAGCACCCGAACCAACTACAATCATCGACTCCGGTTTCTTTTCAAGGGTAAGTGCTTTGCGGTAGCCAATCACCTTTTCACCATCCTGTGGCAGGTTAGGTAGTTGACGACTTCGGGCACCTGTGGCAATAATTATATTTTTTGCAATAATTTCTGTTGTAGTTCCGTCGGCAGATGTTACTTCAACCGTTTTGTCTTTAGTAAGTTTACCTGAACCCTGAATAACCTCAACCTTATTCTTTTTGAAGAGGTATAGTATCCCTTTGCTCATACCTCCTGCAACATCACGGCTACGTTTAACCATCGCCTGAAAGTCAGCCTCAGCCTCTCCTTTTATGTTTATACCATACTCCGATGCATGTTTGATATACTCAAATACAGAGGCACTTTTAAGAAGTGATTTAGTTGGTATACATCCCCAATTGAGGCAGATTCCACCTAACTCAGCTTTTTCAACAACTCCTACCTTGAGCCCCAACTGCGATGCTCTTATTGCAGCAACATAACCACCGGGACCACTACCAATTATAACAATGTCAAAATCCATACTACTCTATTTTTTTTAAGGTTAACAAATATAGTCTGTTGCAATTTGTAAAGCAAAAAAAAAGGAAGCTGTTACGCTTCCTTTTAATATTGTTAGTGGAGAATCCTATTTTAATAGCTCCTGAAGCTTCTCTTCCAAAGCCCCACCTCTAAGATTTTTTTCGATGATTACACCATCTTTGTCGAGCAGGAATGTTGAAGGAATACTTACAACACCATAGAGAGTGTGTGAAATATCTTTGTCATCATGTCCCTGAATCCAAATCATTCCGTCATCACTAACAGCTTTTTTCCATGCAGCAAGGTCTCTGTCAACAGAAACACTTAAAACCTCAAATCCTTTGCTCTTATATTTTTTATAGGCAGCTAATACGTTAGGGGTTTCAGCGCGACAAGGCTGACACCATGAAGCCCAAAAATCAACCAATACATACTTACCTCTTAACGAAGAGAGAGTAATCTCTTTCCCCTCTTCAATTGAAGGGATTGTGAAGTCAGGTGCTGTTTTGTCAATCTGAACGTTCTCAACAATCTTCAGATAGTCACCAATCTCTTTGTATGCAGGGATAACAGCTAAGGTTGTATCCAGTTTGCTGAATTCACCATTTAACTTCTTATACCCCTCCATCATGAAACCTGTCTGTACAAGAAATAGTGAAACAGGAGATGCAGGGTTAGCAGTGATAAATTCACTCGTTCCTGCTTGCTTCTCAGCCATCATATTTTCATACTCCTTAATGATTGTATCAATAGCCGCCTGGTCTTTTGAAGCCTGTGCTGTCTGATATCTTGTCATCAGTTGTTGATTCTGCTCCTGATACTTCTCATTACTTTTATTATAGCTAATCATAAGGTCGTTCGCAGCAGACCCTGTTACTTCTGCTTTTTGCAGGCTGTCAACAGATCCTGTAAAAGCCATATCGCTATTCTCTCCAAAGAATTGCATTACAGGTCTTTGTTGTCCTTCGACCATGATATAAAGCTGCTGTGCATATTCTAGTATGCCTGTGAATTCAACTTTACCTTTTGTAACAGTTGCAGTGTCAATACCAACTAAACTTCTTCCTTCAGCTTTTGCCAAAACATAAGTTGTACTGTCAGCTCCGATAATTTTACCAGTTAATAAAAATCCGCCCTCGGGCCTTTTCGATTGGCAACTGCCAAGTGTAAATGACACTACAAGTAGTGCTAATAAAATATTTTTCATTAATAAATTATTTTGATTATTAGAATTATGCAAACATATTATTAATTATCGGGAAATAAAAATTACTTACTTAATAACTTCTCCATCTGCTTGTTCAAAGCATCTCCACGCAGATTTTTTGCAACTATCTTTCCCTCTTTGTCGAGTAAAAATGTTGAAGGGATACTATTTACACTATACCTATTGGCTACATTTCCGTCAGGGTCAATCACCTGAACCCATGTTAGTCCGTCTTCCTTAACAGCTTTAATCCATGCATCTCTGTCTTTGTCAAGAGAAACACCCAGAATCTCAAATCCTTTACTGTTGTACTTTTTGTATACTTTCACCGAGTTAGGATTCTCATGTCGGCAAGGCTGACACCATGACGCCCAAAAGTCAATAATAACATATTTCCCTCTGAAAGAGGATAGTTTCACCTCTTTACCATCTTTTGTTTTAAGGGTGAAATCAGGAGCTTCACTGCCAATACCTGTTGAAGCATTAAGCTTGTTTAGCTCTTCCATACTCTTAAGAGTTGTTTTCATCAGGTTGACATAGGGATGCTTACCCAAATCAGTCTCATAACTGGATACTAATTCTTGCAGCTCCTCCATGCTTAGTGATTGTGCCATCTGTGATGCTAAAAAAGCACCTACAACTGATGATGTGTTTGTCTTAACAAAATCGGTAAAATACTTTTGCTGAGCATTCATTATTGTCTTTTTCTCCTGTGTCAGATTTTGAAGTTTTGTAGAGTTACCGGCCATTTGAGCTTGCATATATTCCTGTCTTATTTCCATGCTGCGGCTAAGGTAAGGCATCTCTTTATTGAATCTTAAGAACAGGTCTGTTTCAGGTGAGCCGGTAATCTTAGCTTTATCAAGGCTATCAATATTTGCTTCAATTGTAATATTTTCATTCTCAATAAAGAAAGCTATTGGCATTCGGTTGTCATTGTAGTATGCTAAATAAAACATAGGCTGTTCTACTTTGCCTGAAAATTTGAAATTTTCATTTGTGATTTTTACCGAATCAACTGTTACAGGTCTTCCGTTTTCAAGGCTTTTCAGATATACCATACCATCGTCAGCTCCCTTAATTGTTCCTTTAATTTTATAACTTTCGTTATTCTCGCATCCTGCTAAAACAATGATGCCCATTACCAAAAATAATAACTTTTTCATCTTTAATTTGATTTGTGAATATCTATTTAACTGTTTTTTATGCTTCTGTAATATTTGTCCAGTAACTCTTTAGCGGCTTGAAAAGAGCTTTTTTTATCATCTAACACTAACTGTTCAAAGGTAGTTATTTGATTTCTAATTTTAGGATGGCTGTAGAAATCACCCAATAGCACTTCATTTATTGTCTCTACCATCCGGTGTTTTGCCTGATTCCGTCTGTTATGCTCAAAATAACCGTTCTCTTCTGTTTCTTTCTGATATTCCATAATCATCTCCCATACATCATCAATTCCTGAATTGTAGAGTGAAGAGCAGGTCTTAACCGGAGGCTCCCATTCCGACTCTGTTAAGGGAAACAGATGCAGGGCGCTCTTGTATTGAGCTTGCGCCATCTTTGCTTTGTCTACATTTGAACCGTCAGCTTTATTTATGGCTATCGCATCAGCCATCTCCATAATACCTCGCTTTATTCCCTGAAGTTCATCTCCTGCACCCGCTAGCATTAGAAGAAGGAAGAAGTCGACCATGGAGTGAACAACTGTTTCGGATTGACCCACACCCACAGTCTCAATAATTATGGTGTCAAACCCTGCTGCTTCGCACAGGATGATTGTCTCTTTCGTTTTACGTGCGACTCCACCAAGTGACCCTGCAGAAGGGGTAGGCCGGATATAGGCATTTTTGTTTGTTGAGAGTTTTTCCATCCTCGTTTTATCACCCAGTATACTTCCATTAGACCTGCTGCTTGAGGGGTCTATGGCCAATACTGCAACTCTCCGTCCTTTACCGATAACGTGCATCCCCAAAGCTTCAATAAAGGTGCTTTTGCCGGCACCCGGAACACCTGTGATTCCAATACGCATACTCTTACCTGAATGAGGAAGACACCCTGTTATGATCTCCTGTGCTAAACTCTGATGGTCAAATCGGGCACTCTCAATAAGCGTTACTGCTCTGCTGAGAATTATTATGTCACCATCAAGAATGCCTTTTATATACTCTTTTGCTGATAGCTGTTTGCGTTTGATAAACTTCTTGGCAGCATCAGGATTAACTGAGGGCATTTGTTTTATCCCTTTGTTTACTTTCAATCCTTTGTAATCAGGACTGTTTTCAGGATGTTTGTGCTCTTTCATAGTTATAAAAAATAGCGGAGTACAGAACTGCTCTGTACTCCGCTAAAATATGCAATAGAATAATGTGTTTAGTAATTTTTTGCTGTTTTTTATTGTACTTTAACATTTCCTGAAACCCTCAGCAATACATTTGTACTTTTAGGGTCGTTGCTGATAATTGTAATTGACTTATTCTGACGCCCTTTTTTATGGGCAGAATTAAAAATGGCTGTGATAAAGATACTCTCGCCGGGTGTAAGCTCCATCTTTTCAGGTTTTATAGCGGTACATCCACACGAAGCTTTTATTTTACGCAGGATAAGATTTGATTTACCGGTATTGATGATTTTGAATTTATGCTCAACCTTATCGCCCTGCATTATTTCACCAAAATTATAAATTTTTTCAGGTATCTCAATTGCTGGAGCATTCTTCTTCTGCTCTTCTGTCCATGAGCTAAAGTCCTCTTCAATGTTAACACTAATAGCAAGTCTGTTTTTATAGTCGCGCTTGTCATTTAACATTACGTAAAGATTATTGACTAAGAAACCCCAGTCGTTTCTTAATGAGGCATCGTAACTGGCAATAAACACACCTGCTTCACCCGGTTTGAGTTTCTCAGGAACACACTTAATCTTTATATGTTTCGGTACATTCATGAAACTAACCTTAATTGTTGAGTCCAAAGTGTTAATCACTTTTAACTGCTCAGTTTTTTTCGCATCAGGAGTCATCTTGGTAAAGGCGATATGAGTAGACTCCAGCCGCAAACCCTCCATAATTGCCGGATACTTATCGTTCATGGTAAGCTCTTTGCGAAGTACCTTACCTGTTATCCGTAATACCAAAGATGAGTTTTCAGCATTGGAACTTACAGTTATTGTCTTGTTGAAATTACCCGGTCGATTGGCCGGATTAAAAGTCACTTTTATTGTTCCGCTACCCCCCGGAGCTATAGGTCTCTTTGTCCACGAGGGGGTTGTGCAACCACACGATGCATTTACACGATGTAAAACCAACGGCTGACCTCCTGTGTTTGTGAAATTAAAAACATAAGTCTTAAGTCCGTCACTCTCTTTGAATTCGCCAAAATTATGTATTGTCTGCTTAAAGTTAATATAAGGTTTGGTGTGTTGCGAATAAGTAACAACACTTACTAAAATTGATACTGCTAATAGTGTTATTTTTTTCATGGCATTAAATTTTATAAAATTATTCTTGAATAGTTCTGCTAATATCAGGATTTAATACGGTTTTAAAACATTAAAGTTTCTTGAAAGCTAAGTATTTCTTAGCGCACAAAAATATTAAATATTTTATATTAATGTTACTTAAAAC